>JAFDCC010000098.1 GCA_019312985.1 Deltaproteobacteria bacterium | reverse complement strand
GATACCGGCTGTTCTTCCAAGTATTTTTCCATGACCTCCTCATCGAAGTCGGCCAACTTCTCGAGGAGCGTCATACGGACGGCCGAAGATTCCTCGGTGAATTCTTCAGGAATATCTTCTTGTCTGTACTGTAATCCCTTCGACTCTTCGTCGAACACCAGCATTTTTTCCGTTATGAGGTCGATGACCCCCTTAAAGCCTGCTTCACTGCCAACCGGGATTTGAATCGGCAGCGGGTTGGCGCCGAGGCGTTGCCGCATCATTGTCACACAGTTCCAGTAGTCAGCGCCGATGCGATCCATCTTGTTCACAAAGGCAATACGCGGAACTTTGTAATGATCGGCCTGCCGCCAGACAGTTTCTGACTGGGGTTCTACCCCGCCAACCGCGCAAAAGACGGCGATGGCGCCGTCCAGCACCCTGAGACTGCGCTCGACCTCAATGGTGAAGTCCACATGCCCCGGGGTATCTATTATATTTATTTTATGGTCATGCCAGGTACAGGTTGTGGCGGCGGAGGTAATGGTAATGCCGCGTTCCTGCTCCTGCTCCATCCAGTCCATGACGGCCGTGCCCTCATGAACCTCACCCATCTTATAAGAACGACCGGTATAGTATAATATCCTCTCTGTTGTGGTGGTCTTGCCGGCATCGATATGGGCCATGATCCCGATATTGCGAAGTCGGGCAAGAGGGGAATCGGATGCCACGGGCTCTACTCTCTTTCCTCAAGCGGAATTCTTCCTGAAGTTCTCTGTTTAACCGGGACACCGTTTCCTCAACCAGTCAAAAGGGGGTCTTTTTACTCCAGGCCACGCCTTTTGTCAATTCCCTAATGCAGCTGCTGCCGATTATTTATCCTACCACCTGTAATGGGCAAAGGCCTTGTTCGCCTCTGCCATGCGGTGGGTGTCGTCACGTTTCTTGACGGAGGCGCCGCGCTCGTTGTAGGCATCGAGCAGTTCCGCCGCCAGCTTCTCTGCCATTGTCTTTCCAGACCGGGCCTTGGCAAAACCGATAATCCAGCGAATGGCCAGGGCGTTCCTTCTCTCAGGGCGCACTTCAACGGGCACCTGGTAGGTGGCGCCGCCGACACGCCTTGACTTGACCTCGACCTTGGGCCGCACCATCTCCATGGCCTTGTCAAAGACAGCTATGGGTTCGGCATCGCTGACCTGTTTCTCGATGATATCCATGGCACCGTAAAAAATGTTCTGGGCCACACTTTTCTTGCCGCGCTCCATGATGCCGTTGGTAAACTTGCTGACCAGCACGCTGTTAAAGCGCGGATCAGGATCAGTGGCTCGTTTTTCTGTAATTTTGCGCCTGGGCATTTAAGACAAACCTCCTCACACGTCAATTCTCGTTAAAAAACTATTTGGGCCGTTTGGCTCCGTATTTCGAGCGTCCCTGGCGACGGTCCGACACCCCGAGGGCGTCAAGCGTACCACGGATGATATGGTAACGGACGCCGGGGAGATCCTTCACCCTGCCGCCGCGGATCAGAACAACCGAGTGCTCCTGCAGGTTATGGCCGATACCGGGAATGTACGAGGTTACCTCGATCCCGTTGGTCAGCCTCACCCTGGCAACCTTCCGCAGCGCGGAGTTGGGCTTTTTCGGTGTTGTGGTGTAAACACGGACGCAAACCCCTCTTTTCTGGGGGGATCCCTTCAGCGCCGGTGTATCGCTTCTTTTCTTGGCCACCTTGCGGCCCTGTCGTACGAGTTGATTAATGGTTGGCATTGCTTCCAACTCCTGTAAAAATCTTTAGTTATTTGCAAAAAGCCAGATGCTTTTCTGTACGTTCCCGAAAAACGGAATTTAATACCTTACACAACAGTTCTTGTCAAGAACATTCTTGCTCCCAAGGCTGAAGTTGTCCGGCAGAAATCTTCTGCCGGGGCTAGGACTGCTACTCCTGCTCTACCCGGTATTTTTCCAGGCCGGTACCGGCAGGAACCAGCCTGCCCATGATAACGTTCTCCTTCAGGCCGAGAAGGCGGTCAACCCGGCCGCCCATGGCGGCATTGGTCAACACCTTCGTGGTTTCCTGGAAGGAGGCGGCCGAAATAAAACTGTCCGTTGAGAGGGAGGCCTTTGTGACGCCGAGGAGGAGCGGTTCGGCAACGGCAGGCCGTGAACCGGCATTAATAATCTTCTCGTTCTCCTCTTCGAACACCCACCACTCGACCTGCTCGCCAAGCATGAAGGAGGAGTCTCCCGGGTCGGTTATCTGGACGCGGCGCAGCATCTGGCGAACGATAACCTCGATATGCTTGTCATTGATCTTGACGCCCTGGAGACGGTAGACCTCCTGAATCTCGTTGACCAGGAAGCGGGCCAGCTCCTTGACACCGAGGACCCGCAGGATGTCATTGGGATTGGGAGAGCCGTCCATGAGGGGCTCGCCGGCCTTGACATAGTCCCCCTCGTGAACACTGACGTGCTTGGCCTTGGGGATCAGGTATTCTTTAGGTTCGCCGACATCAGGCGTAATGACGACCCGCCGTTTCCCCTTCAGGTCCTTGCCAAAGGAAACCCGGCCGTCGATTTCCGTGATCACGGCATGCTCCTTGGGCTTGCGGACCTCGAAGAGTTCGGCAACCCGCGGCAGACCGCCGGTAATGTCCTTGGTCTTTGTTGTTTCCCGCGGGATCTTCCCGACAACCGTACCCGACTGGATCTCGTCGCCTTCGTTCACCGAGATGATGGAGCCGTCCGGCAGGGAGTAACGTGCCGCTGTCCCTGTGCCCGGCAGCTTCAGGGTCCGGCCGCGTTTGTCCTTGATGGTAATGCGCGGGTTCATGTCGCCGCTCAGCCTGGTCTGGACAATGACCTTGCTCGCCTTGCCCGTTACCGGGTCGACGCGTTCCTGCATTGATACGCCCTCGACAATATCACCGTACTTGACAATACCGCCGACCTCGCAGACGATCGGTATGGTATAGGGATCCCAGTCCGCCAGGATTGTGCCGGGCTCGACCATCTGGCCGCCATCGACGAGGAGCTGGGCCCCGTAGTTCACCGGGTAGCGCTCGCGCTCGCCCCGCCCTTCCGGCCCGAGGATGCCGAGGGAGCCATTGCGGTTCATGACAACCATCCTCCCCTTGTCGTTCTTGACAAAGTGGATGTCATGGAAGGTAATCTCACCGCCGTGCTGCGTCCGGATCTCGGCCTGTTCGACCCGCCGGCTTGCGGTGCCGCCGATGTGGAAGGTCCGCATGGTCAGCTGCGTTCCGGGCTCACCGATGG
>JAFDCC010000097.1 GCA_019312985.1 Deltaproteobacteria bacterium | reverse complement strand
CATTCGGCGCCTGATCGATTTATTGCCGAAAACAATACTGACAAAAGGCCGTGCGATTTCCAAGCGCATGGCCTTTTTAATTTCTTATTGCTTAATTCTTATTGCTCATTTCGTATTTTTAATTCTAAACAGGGGTCAGCCCCTATTTTCTCCTATCAGCCTCCTCAACCGGTTCCAGGCTACTGCCCGCTGCCGGAGGCCGGGCACGCTATCCGCAGGATATCATTTTCATAGTTGAAATTCTCATCCCGCTCAGGGGTGTGACACCGGCGGCAGACAGCTTCATCCGGTTTTCTCGAAATATCGCTGCGATTCTGTGAGGCCGCGTGTTTTTTCCCGGTCCCGTGGCAGACTTCACAGCCGACCTGCTGCAGGTGGGGCGGCAGAGAGAGGAGCAGGACATCATTGCTGCTAATGAGGGTTTCCTTGTATTGCGCCGTCACATGGCAGGGCAGACAGTCAAGGTTAAACTGCTGTTCCTCGGAAACCAGGGTCTGGTAGGCGGAACTGTGGCCGGTCTCCTTCCAGAAAGCGGTTTGCGGACCATGGCAAAGGGCGCAGGTTAGCCAGCCGGTGAAAACCAGCGTTTCAGGCTGCAGCTCGGGCGGGGGTGATGCCGTTGCCGAACTGCCCGCCTGGCTGCTGCCCGCGACGTTGACCCTCGATTTTGCTGAATCGACGATTTTCCTGACTTCAGGCTGCTCGGGCAGGTTTTCCTTCAGGGCAATAAAGTGGTTCTCAAAGGTTGCGGGAGCCTGGCCTGATTCGATGAGAACGTGGCGTTCATTTTCAAGAAAGATGATTTCGGAGAGCAGGTTTTCCCGGGATGCAAGCAGGTTCTGGTAAGACCTCAGGTTTAGAAGGTCTTCCCTGCTCTCGCGCCGCTCGATTCGCCGAATCCTGCCGTTGATCCCGTCAAGCTCCTGTTTTTTGAAAGCCAGTTCCCTTGTCGTGTCTTCCCGGCCCCATTTTTTTGATTTCTGCCAGTTGATAAGCATCCAGCCCAGGTACTTTCCCTGCTTCCCCGTCTGCAGGATGAGAGTGTTATTCGCAAGCTCCGGGTCCTGGTTTTTCGATTGTGGCGATGACTGAATTATGAGGTGGATTTCCGGAGTGACCCTTGCTATCTCGCGGTTCTCGTCCGGTGTGTAGTTTGAGAGCAGGACCAGGAGGTCACAGCGGTTTGCGAGATCTGCCACGAGATCAGGGAGAACTCTGCGCCAGTTAAGAAGAAGGGCATCGTCGCCGCCGGGAAAGTGAAGCGCGCCGCCCTCGCCGGTGAGGCCGATGATGCCGACAGTGAGGCTGCCGGCCCGGCGGACCAGGCTGGGAAGGAATATGGGCTGCATGGTTTTTTTCCGGACAAGATTGGCGGAGAGCCAGGTGAATTCTGAACGTTCGGCCTGGGCCTGGAGAAAGGAAAGTCCTCCGGTCAGATCCCGGCCGCCCACCGCAATGGCGTCGTAGCCCATGAAACTGTAGGAATCGACTATACCCTCGGCCGTGATTTTTGCCTGTTGCAGCAATCCCGGCGAAAGCCTTTCTTCCTTGAAGAGCAGGTTGCCGCCGTCAAGGGCCAGGGTCGGAACCTGGTGCATTTTGCCTATTGTTTCCAGCTGAAAGGCTTTTTTGGACAGACCGCCCAAGGGGTTGCTCGTTCAGCCGCACGGCTCGGTTTCCCCGGCAACATCACTGGAGTAGAAGAGGAGCAGGTCCTCGCCGCCGGCGGTTGTACCTCCGCCTGCAGTTATTGCCGGTGCCGGCAACAGGCACAGCAGAAAAAAGAGCAGCAATAAGCGTTTCATGGGTTCTTGTCTCCCGGTGTTGATGGTGGCTCTGATTTATATTTACGATTCTGCAGAATCTGACGCCATTTTGTCAGCCGGTCTCTAACAATCGCCTCGTAACCTCTGTTTGTGGGGTGGTAATAATGCTGACCGGCAAGTTCCTCCGGCAGATGTTCCTGGTCCACGACTCCTTCCCTGTCATCATGGGCATAGCGGTATCCTTTGCCATAGTCCAGATCGCGCATGAGCCTGGTTGGGGCATTGCGGATGTGCAGGGGTACGGGCAAAGAGCCGGTTCTTTCAATGTCGCGGCGCACTTCGTTATAGGCCCGGTAGATGGCATTGCTCTTGGGGGCCGTGGCCAGGTAGACGGCGGCCTCGACAATGGCCAGTTCCCCTTCCGGCGAACCGAGCATATGGTAGGCGTTGCGGCCGCTGATCGCAATGACAAGCGCCTGGGGGTCGGCAATGCCGATGTCTTCCGAGGCAAACCGTATCAGGCGCCGGGCAATGTAGAGAGGGTCTTCACCGGCGACCAGCATCCGGGCCAGCCAGTAGATGGCGCCATCCGGGTCGCTGTCCCGCAGACTTTTATGCAGTGCCGATATCTGGTTGTAATGCTCCTCGCCGGCGGCATCGTAGCGCAGGTGCCGCTGCTGGCTTGCTTCGCCGGCGACTTGTTTCGTGATGACCGCCTGGCCGGCCGCTTTTTTCGAAGAAGCGGCAAGATCGGCAGCAACTTCCATGATATTGAGGGCAATCCGGGCATCGCCGTCGGCCACGGCGCAGATATGGTTCATGGCTGCCTCTTCCATGATGAGTCCCCGGTCGCCAAGGCCTTTTTGCCGGTCGGTCAGGGCGCGTTCCAGGATAACCTTCAACTTTTCCGGGGCAAGCGGCTTGAGGACCAGCACCCGGCAGCGGGAGAGAAGGGGGGCAATGACCTGGAAGGACGGGTTTTCCGTGGTTGCGCCGATCAGGGTCAGCAGGCCGCTTTCGACATGGGGCAGAAAGGCATCCTGCTGGGCTTTGTTGAAGCGGTGTATTTCATCGACAAAAAGGATGGTCCGCGCCTTGTCTTTTTCTTTGCGCTTTTCGGCCCGGCTGACTATTTCCCGTATTTCCTTTACCCCCGAGAGGACGGCGGAAAAAAAGACAAAATCGGCTTCCATGTTCCGCGCCAGGATCCTGGCAAGGGTGGTTTTGCCGCTGCCGGGAGGACCCCACAGCAGCAGAGAGGGAATTTTCTTCTGCCGGATCAGGGTGTCGAGAATTCTGCCTTTGGCGAGAAGGTTTTCCTGGCCGACAAAATCGGCAAGCTGCTCCGGCCGCATCCTTTCGGCTAGGGGGATATGGGGAGTTTTCGTTGAAGGCATGAAGGCTCCTGGTTGAAGGGGACCGGTATTGTAAAGACACTAATAATGCATGCTGCTGTAATTGCAAGCAAATACAGGAAAAAGCAGGGGGAGCCGGCTTATTTTGAGCCGGTGCAATTTTCCGGGAGAGTTAGGGCATGCAAGCCGTATTATATGAGGAGAAACAGGGGGCAAAATGAACCCGGCCGTGGGATATTGGTGTCGTGGCCTTGAAGAGATGCCGGGTTGAACGGTTGCTGCCGGTGTGCCGGTATAAATTCCCCGTAGGATTTTTGCATTTTGGCTGCGCTGCTGGGCAGGGGGCAGTAAAATGAAAAGGCAGGACTTTCCAGATCTGCCTTTTTGCATGGCGCGAGAAGAATTACGCCTCTTTTTTCTTCCCGTTTGGCCGTTAAACCAGAAAAAAAGAGGCCAAAGTGCCTTCTGTGAGCATTTTATCATGAACCGGCCAGGACTCTTTCCATGTAATGGTGTACCATGACCCGGGCCATCCTCTGTCATTCTGTCTTATAGTATTGGTAAGATGGCCGCGGCAGAGAAGACCGGCCTGCTGAAAAGAAAGGAAAAGGAAGGAAGACGAAACCATGTACCTGGCGGAGTATAACAGTGCGGGGGGCAGGAGATATGTCCTGCGAAACTCCCGCTTTGACAAGAAAAATGATTGCTGGCGGAGCCGCGATCTTCTCGACCTCGGCGGGGCGCCGTGGAAATACATCGAGTATCCCGGCGGCAACGCCTTTTATATAAACGAATTCGTCACCGGGGAGCTTGCCGCCAGAAACATCGCCTATGATCTTGCCGAACTGGAGGAGTTATTCTGGCCCTTTATCAGAAAGGAGATCAGGGAGAAGCTCGAGCCGTTCCACTGCCGCGCCAGGCGGAAGAGCAGGAAAAGAGAGCCAAAGGGGCCCGGTGGCCGGGAGGTTCCGATTTTTGACAAACGGCGCCTCTGCTATCTGCGCTCCGGCACCGTTGACCAGCGGGCCGTCGGCCGGATGCCGTCCAGGTATTTTACGCCGCTCGCCAATAAGTCGCGGGATGAGATCGAGCAGTTTTTCCTGGGGCTTGAGAAGGTTTTGCAACCCCAGGAGTACAAGCAGTACGTTTACGTGGCCTTCGATTTACAGCGCTACTTCCGCTCCTCGGCAGCCCGCTCGATCCCCCAGGCCCTGGACCGGGATGACCTGGACCGGTATTTTCTCCGGGACCTGTGCCGGTTGCAGGAGGACGAGGCTTTCTGGGCCGGGTTTGACAAATCCGGCTCCCTCCACCCTTACCTGGTGCGCTATGCGGTGATGTTTTTTGACTACGAGTTTGACGGCGGCTCCGCCTGGGACGAGTACCTGCAGAACATGATCAACGCCAGGCGTTTCTTCCGGCCGCCTCCTCCGGAAAAAATCAGCGCATCCGAGATCGAGGAGATTTTCGGGATGGGCGAAGAGAAGCTGCGCCGCATGGACAGGAGCGAACTGACAAAACTTTTCCGAAAGAAGGCCCACGCCCACCACCCGGACAAAGGCGGCGAGCATGACTCCTTTGTCCGGCTTGCCGAGGCGTACAGACAGCTGCTGCAAAAATGTTGAACACCCGGGTTGGCCTCAGTCCTGGGACTGAACGGGATTTTCTTCCTGCGCCGTTTTGAGCCTGCCGGTGAAGCGTTGCAGCACGTAGAGGCCGTCCGGGGTAAAGGGTTTTTTTCTGCTCAGGGCAAGGACCGCTTCCGGGGGGGCAAAGAAGCCGCTTTCCACCTCTGTCTCCTGCAGGGTCAGGCTGCCGTCATAAGTACAGGAAAAGACCCTGCCCCAGACCCGGTTGTCCTTTTCCCTGTAGAAGAAGGTGAAATGGGGAACCAGCAGGGCCGGCCGAATCCCGAGTTCCTCCTCGAGTTCGCGCCGGGCGGCATCCATGTAACTCTCCCCGGCCAACACCACGCCGCCTGCTGCGACATCAAGGTAACCCGGGTAGATGTCCTTCTCCCGGGTCCGTTTCTGGACAAAGAGCTCCCCTTTCGAGTTGAAGACGAGGATGTAGCTGGCCCGGTGTGCAAGTCCTCGGGCCCGCATCTCGCGCCGGGACACAGTTCCGGCTTCCCGGTTGTCGTCATCGACGACCTGGACAATTTCCTCGCCGGGATCCACCGTGCTGCCGGGTTCCTGCCCCATTACAGGGCAAATTCCGTCAGCCAGAAGTCATGCAGGTTGCAGAAACTGGTGGCATAGACCTTGGAGCCGGCTCCGGCCGGAAGCTCGTAGGTGGAGACCGCCTCCTTGTCGTCCGGCGTAAAGGTCATTGCCCCGATAACGGTGCCGTCCTCCGCCACAAGGGTGTGACGGACAATGAAGTGGACCTCGCTCATCGGGTGCTTCGTCGTCACTGTGATGGTGTTTTTCTGCCGGGCAACGACCGGGGCATGGCTGCCAACCTTTGCCTCCCACTGGCCGGGGGCATCGGCGGTATAGATAATGCCCGGAGGGAAGGGGCTTGCCGCGGCAATGGCTTTCGATGCCGAACCAGCGGCGACACCTGCTGCCAGGAGCAGGGAAGCCTTGAGAAAATCACGCCTTTCATTCATGGGGGCTCTCCTTCTGTTCGGGTTTATTGTTATGTGCACTAATGGGAATTATTGTTAACCAATCTTTATGAAACAGGCAAGCGGATTGCGAATGGATGAGAAAGAAGGCGGCTGTCGCACCTGGCAAAAATACGGCTTTCATGGCAGAATAAGGGGATGGGGAAGAAAAATAAGCAGCGGCAGCCCTGCGAGTTCTGCGGCGGCAGCGGCCAGCTCAGCTTTTTCAGGGGGGCAAGCCGCTTTCTGCTCTCGGTCGAAGAGTGCAGCGCCTGTAACGGGACCGGTTTGGGGCCTGACCCCGCTGGCGCGGAAACCGCCGGCAGCGGCAGAAAGAAAAAGAGGGGCGGCAAGAAAAAAGGGGGCTGAGCGGCGGCCGGAGTTCTAGGCGGGGCCGATCTCCTGCTTCAGGAGGCAGCAGGAAATCCGGTAGAGCGGCTTGCCGGACGCGTCGTAGCGGATATTATCCGGCTGCAGCAGTTTGTTGATGACGCAGCCCTCCGGGATGTCGAGGCTGAAGAGGCGGCTCTCGGTAATGCCGCCTTCTGCCGCGAGCCGGTTGTCGGCAGTGATCCTGAAGCCGTTTACCGGGTAATCCTCACACAGTGGGCACTGGTAGACCCGGCCGTTGGGAAAGATGAAGTAGTTCTCCGCCACCCGGCCGGCGCACTCAAACTCCTCCCCCTCCTCCAGGTACACCTTCGGGAAGGTGGCCGTTATGCCGCGGCCGGCCGCATCCGCCGCCACCGAAGGAATTACCGCGAGCCACTCCTCCGGGGTCAGCTGCCAGCCGGTGGCAGCGGCTGCCGCCGTTTTCCCCCGGATGCCGATGACCTGGATAAAAAAGCGCTTGACGCCCCACTCTGCCAGCAGGGGCACCATTT
>JAFDCC010000096.1 GCA_019312985.1 Deltaproteobacteria bacterium | reverse complement strand
ATTCATGGGTGCAATGGTCTGCTGGGGTTGTTCTGAATCTGCCCTTGTATTCAGGGTAAATATAATTCAACTATCGTGCCAGATGATGGCATCTTTTATAATTTGTGTTTTTTTTGATTAAAAACGAGTTGTTACAAATATTAGACTACATGAGGAACCATGAAGACAAGAAATTCAGGCATGGGTATTTTTTATCCAGGCGGGAAAAGCAGGTAAAGAATATTCTTTAGTTCGGTCAGAAGGGTATGGCGGCAGGGCAGGGTGGTGACCCTGCCTGATCCGCTTTTTTGTGCACCTTTTTAATAATCCCTGGTTCTTTTTTCTCCTTCGCAGATTTCCTCGACGGTTTCACTGATCAGCTGGCCGTTGTCCCACTGCCTTTTCGTGATCTTGCGGCAGTTGGTCTCCTGCGAATCCTGTACGGGGATGGCCTCAACAGCCCGGCCGCCGCGGTCGACGTAGATGACCCGTTTGTTTAAGACAGCCGCGTCCCGGGCCGCCTGGTAGTCCTGGTCAACGGCATTGCCGGCAATGGCACCGACAACGGTGCCGATCCCGGCACCGAGCAGGGTTCCTTCAGCATCCCTGCCGATGGCCTGGCCTAAAAGCGCCCCGATGCCGGCGCCGATTGCTGCGCCTTTCTGCGTATTGTAGCGGTCTTCGGGTACCGTGGCACATGAGGTGATGAGCAGCAGCAGGAGCAAGGGCAGCAGTCCGGCGATAATCCTTTTCATGGGGGGTCCTCCGTTTTTGTCCGGGATAGTTTTCTTTGTCGCCGGAAAACATCTCCGGCAGGGACACACGTCTCCTGAACAATATGACGCAGAGGAGCTGTTAAAGGTCTACAGGGCCGCAATAACTTTTTTAAGTTTTGCCTGGACCTCGCCGGCGATATCCTGCAGGCCGGGATTGACAATGGCCTGCATGGAGGCCTTGGGATCGACTGCGGAAATTTCGATACGGCCATCCTCCTTTTCCAAAACGATGACATTGCAGGGTAGCATGGTGCCTATCTTTTCCTCCAGCTTCAGGGCCTCGTAAGCGAAGGGCGGGTTGCAGGCGCCGAGGATGCGGTACCTTTTGAAATCAACCCCCAGTTTTTTCTTCAGCGCCTCCTGGACATTGATATCCGACAGGATGCCGAACCCCTCTTTCTGCAATTCCTCTGTAACCCGCGCAACCGCCTCGTCAAACGAACAGTCAACTATGGTGCTGAAATAGTAGCTCATGGTTTTCTCCTTTTAGTCGATGAAATTATTGATAAAATTGTATAATTCTACAGGGGGCCGAATAAATTTTTTTAAAAAGCAAAAAAAAGTATATACTATGGTGGTTATGTCGCACGGCATTGATAGGATAACTCTAAGTTCATTCTTGTTTCTGTAAAGGTGGAAAAATGGCAATAACTGAACAAATCATGCAATATAAAATATTTGAAGGGTTGAGCCCGAACGAACTGGAAAAATTTATGGCCGTAAGCCAGGAGGTTTCCTTCAAGTCCGGCGAGGTGATCCTCGAGGAGTCAAGTTTTGGCGCCGACTCTGATTTTTTTATAATTCTGCAGGGAAATGTAAAGGTTGAAATACAGGCGAGCCGGTCTTTTACCGGCGAAAAGGCAAACAAGAGGCTTGCCGTTCTGAAGGACGGTGAGGTGTTCGGCGAGATGGGTCTTCTGGGAAGTAAGCGCCGCTCGGCCCGGGTCTCGGCTTACAGCGATTTGGTGGTGCTGAAAGTCAACCAGCAGAAACTCTTCGAAATACTTACGGACACGCCGCACATCGGCTACCTTTTCATGCGCAACCTTGCCGCCATCCTCTCGGACAGGATCATGGACATGAATTTCATGTGGCGCAATGAAATTTAACCGTAAGTTTCAGCATCGTTAAATACTGGCAGTTTTCTGGCTTGCAGAAAGTTTTAAATCTGGTCTTGTAGGAAAAAATCCGGTTGAATTACACCGGGGGGGGTACCGGGCATATGGCAAACGAAGCATCACAGACGAAGTTCATGCGCTGGCACAAAAGACTTGGCGCATATCTCCTGGCCGCCGGCCTGGTGGACGAGGAAACGCTGACCAAGGCCCTGGAGATCCAGAGAAAACAGTCACACCCCAAGACAAAGCTCGGCAAACTGCTCATCGAGATGGGCATGACCGATGATCTCAATATTGCCAAAACCCTCTCCAGCCAGCTCAATATCGATTTTATGCACCTGCGGGACTTAAAGATCCCCAAGGACGTCCTTTCTGTTATTTCGCCAAGCCTTGCCACCAGCTCGATGATCGTTCCGGTCAGCAAAAAGGGGAAAAAACTGGTCGTTGCCATGGCCAACCCCCTGGAGCAGTATGTCGTTGATGACCTGCGCTTCATGACCCAGCTCGATGTCACCATAGTGGTTGCCCCGGAAAGCGAGGTGCTGGCCGCGGTTGAGCGGTATTATGTCAACAGCGTCGATGCCGGCCTTGCCGAGGAAAAGGATATTGATGCCTTCCTGGAGGTGATTGAGGATGAAAGGGGCTTAGACGACGAGGACGATATCCAGAACCTGATCGGCATTTCCGAGCAGGCCCCGGTGGTGAAGTTCACCAACCACATCATCGCCAATGCCATCAAATACAAGGCCAGCGATATCCACATCGAGCCGCGCTATGCCGACACCATGATCCGCTACCGCATTGACGGTATCATGCGGGAAATTCTCCAGGCCTCAAAGAAGAGCCACTTCTCGGTTGTCGCGCGAATGAAAATCATCTCCAACATGGATATCTCCATTCGGCGGAGACCGCAGGACGGCAGGTCCAGGATCAAGTTCGGCTCCCGGGAGTACGATTTGCGGCTTTCCACCATCCCGACCTCCTACGGCGAAAAGGTTACCATCCGTATTCTTGACCCGACAGGGGCGGAACTTCACCTTGACGACCTGGGTTTCCAGGATAACGATTTGAAAGAGTTCCGAGGCCTTGTCCACAGGCCGAACGGCATGATTCTGGCTACCGGGCCGACCGGGAGCGGCAAGTCAACCACCCTGTACGCCTGCCTCAACGAGCTGAACACGCCGGAGGTCAATATCGTCACTGTCGAGGACCCGGTGGAATATGACATCCCCGGGGTGAACCAGATCCAGATCAACCCCAAGGCGGGGATCACCTTTGCCACGGGTCTGCGTTCCATACTGCGGCAGGACCCGGATATTGTCATGGTCGGCGAGATCCGGGACAAGGAAACCGCCAGCATTGCCTTCCAGGCAAGCCAGACAGGACACCTCGTCTTCTCGACGCTGCACACCAACGACGCCCCGTCAGCCGTCGTCCGGCTGGTTGACATGGGCATTGAGCCCTACATCATAGCCGCCGGCCTCACCTCGGTGCTGGGGCAGCGTCTTGTCCGGAAGCTCTGTCCGGATTGCAGGGCGCCCGACCCCAATTCGTCGGAACTGGTGCAGCGGTATGATGCATACCTGCCAAAGGGTATCAAACCCATCTTCTGGATTGGTAAGGGGTGTGATAAGTGCCACTCCATCGGGTACAAAGGCAGGATCGGAGTGTACGAGGTCCTGAAGGTAAGCCGGGCAGTCCAGGAAAACCTGGTTGCCAATCCAACCATGAGCGGTGTGCGCGAGGTGGCGGAAAGTGAAGGGTATACCATGCTGGCCTATGACGGCCTCCAGAAAGCCATCAAGGGCATGACCTCCCACCAGGAGTTGGTGCGTAATGTCTCCATCCAGGGACTCGATGACCTTTTGTTGTCCCAGGCCTTGATAAAGAACCAGGAGTAGAGAGGAAATCGGGGTCTGACCCCGGTTTTATGTGCGCGGGGCACCCATGATTTTGCCATCTCGCATGCCGACCTCAATTTTGTCATCTCGCAGGCCGCAGGCCGGAGAGATCTTAAACGTTGTTGCAGGCTCCATGCATAAAGATTTCTCACATTCGTTCGAAATGACAT
>JAFDCC010000095.1 GCA_019312985.1 Deltaproteobacteria bacterium | reverse complement strand
TGATCGCCTTGATCGCCTGCTTCTGGGTCAGGATGCCGGAGATCAGGAAGAAGGCGGTCTGCATGATCATGTTGATGCGGGCCCCAAGACCGATTGCCTCGGCAAGCTTGATGGCATCGATGATGTAGAATTTCGCATTCTTGGCGATGAGCTGTTTCTGCACCTCGGAAGGCAGCTGCTTCCAGATCTGGGTTTTCTTGAAGGTGGTTGTCAGCAGAAAGGTGCCGCCCTCCTCAAGGTTTGACAACATGTCATACTTGTCGAGAAATGTGAAGTTATGGCAGGCGACAAAGTTTGCCTTGTTTATAAGGTAGGGGGCCACGACCTGGTTTTTGCCGAAACGCAGGTGACTCGTGGTGATGGACCCTGATTTTTTAGAGTCGTAGACAAAGTAACCCTGCGCACTGTTGTCGGTTTCCGTGCCGATGATCTTGATGGTGTTCTTGTTCGCGCCGACGGTGCCGTCTGCCCCAAGACCGAAGAACATTGCGCGGTAGACATCTTCGCCCTCGATATTGTATGACTTGTCATAGTCAAGGCTGGTGAAGGCAACATCGTCGTCAGGGCCGACGCAGAAGTGATTCTTCGGGGCCCAGGAAGCCATGTTGTCGTAGACGGCCTTGACCATGGCCGGGGTGAATTCCGCCGAGCCGAGGCCGTAGCGGCCGGAGAGGATCATGGGCTGGAGGTTGACGATGGAGGACTCGACCGCCTCGCCGACCGCGGCCCGGACATCGAGGTAAAGGGGCTCGCCGGAAGAGCCGGGCTCCTTGGTGCGGTCCAGGACGGTGATGCGCTGGACCGTGGCCGGCATGGCGTTTACCATGGCCTTGGAATCAAAGGGGCGGAAGAGGCGGACAACAACGAGACCGACTTTTTTGCCCTGGCTGACCAGGTGCTCTGCGGTAGCCGCCACGGTCTCGGCACCGGAACCCATCATGACGATGATGTCCTCGGCCTCCGGGTCGCCGTAGTAATCAAAGAGGTGGTACTGGCGGCCGGTGAGCGCCGCAAAGCGGTCCATGGTATCCTGGATGATGCCGGGGACTGCCGCGTAGTATTTATTGACTGATTCGCGGCCGGTAAAGTACACGTCCGGGTTCTGGGCCGTTCCGCGCATCATGGGCCGGTCAGGGCTCAGGCCGCGTTGCCGGTGGGCGATAACCAGATCTTCATCGATTATCTCCGCCATGTCCTCATAGGTAAGCTGCTCGACCTTCTGGATTTCGTGCGAGGTACGGAAGCCGTCGAAGAAGTGCATGAAAGGCACCCTTGATTGCAGCGAGGCCTGGGTGGAGATCAGCGCCATGTCCTGGCATTCCTGGACGTTCTGGGAGCAGAGCATGCCCCAGCCGGTCTGGCGGACGGCCATTACGTCGCCGTGGTCGCCGAAGATTGAAAGACCCTGGCAGGCGACGGAGCGGGCCGTGATGTGAAAGACGGTGGGGGTCAGCTCGCCGGCCAGCTTGTACATGTTGGGCATCATGAGAAAGAGCCCCTGGGATGCGGTAAAGGTGGTGCACAGGGCGCCTGTTGTCAGGGAACCGTGCAGTGAGCCGGCAACACCGCCTTCCGACTGCATCTGGGTTACCGCCGGTACGGAGCCCCAGATGTTTTTCTGTCCGGCCGTTGCCTTGGAATCTGCCTCGGCCGCCATGGGGGATGAGGGGGTGATTGGGTAGATCGTGATGATTTCGCTGGTGGCATAGGCGACATGGGTGCAGGCCTGATTGCCGTCAATGGTTACCATTTTTCGAGACATGTGATACTCCTTGTTTTGATTGGATGGTGAAATTTTCTGCTATTATTAATTGTATGCCTTTCGCAATAGTGCAACGCTTCGTGTTTTGGGATCATAATTCTTTGAAAAAAAGAAATCGGAAGTATAAACCGAAAATAAAACGAAATGCCAGTAAATTTCTCCGGTGTTCTGAAAATATTTGCCTGTCCCATCAATAGCAGGAGCGTAAAAATAAGATAGGTAAATGTTAGGACGTGTGCGGCCGGAGAGGAAATGGCAGCCGCCCGGCCCGCTGCCCGGAGCGGTAAGCTCCCGGCCGGGGCGGTGGAACCGTTTTAGCGGTTGAATTTTGCCGGCTGAATGGGTAGCATCTCATGGCCTGAAAAATCGGCCGGAAAAATTGAACCCGACAGCCTTGAACCGTCACGGGCAGAGCAACTATGAAGAACGCCACACCCCTGCCAGAACATGCAGTGGAGTCACTGCTTGCCGGTCTTGCCGGATCAGAGTCATACGTGTTTCTGGAATCGACGCGGGTGACCCCGGAAAACCACCTCTCATACCTCTTCCTCGACCCCGTCACAAGGCTGGTCTGCAATCCAGGCGACGACACGGCACTTTTTCTGGGCCGGGCCCAGGAAAAACTGGACCGGGGATTTTACCTCGCCGGCTACCTGAGCTATGAATTCGGCTACATGCTTGAGCCTTTCCTGGCAAAGAATTTCAGGCCGCGGCCGTTATCCGCCCATGGTGCCGGAATGCTGCCCCTTGCTGACCTGGGGGTCTTCCGGGCGCCATACCTGTATGACCACCTGGCCGGCTCTTTTGCAGCAAACGGTTCGTGGCCGGCAGGGGAAAGTACTGATCCGGCAGCAGCCTTTGCCATTGAAAACCTGCGGTTGAACCAGGAGCGGGAGGAGTACCTTGAGGCGATTCAGCGCATCAAGGCCTATATTGCCAGCGGTGATACCTACCAGGTGAACTATACCCTGAAGCTCCTGTTTGATTTTGCCGGCTCGCTGCCCCGTTTTTACTGCACCCTGCGGCGTAACCAGGGTGTTTCCTACAGCGGCTTGATTAAAAACGGCGAAACGGCGATTCTCAGCTTTTCACCAGAGCTTTTTTTCAGGAAAAACGACAACCGCATCGATGTCCGCCCCATGAAGGGAACCATGCACCGCGGCCGGACCGTCACCGAGGATGCCGAGTTCGCCGGGTTCCTGCACCACGACATAAAAAACCGCAGTGAGAACGTCATGATCGTCGACCTGCTGCGCAATGACCTCGGCCGCCTCAGCAGCATGGGCGGCGTCCAGGTGCAGTCCCTCTTTGACGTGGAAACCTACGAGACCCTGCACCAGATGACCTCAAGCATCCGGGGGAACGTGGCCGGGCCGCTTACCCTTGAAAAAATGTTCAAGGCCCTGTTTCCCTGCGGTTCGGTCACCGGGGCGCCGAAGATCAGGACCATGGAGATCATCCGGGAACTGGAAACGGAGGACCGGGGGGTATACACCGGCGCCATAGGATTTATGGCGCCGGGTGGCCAGGCGGTTTTCAATGTGCCGATCCGCACCGTAGTCCTGCAGGGCCACAGGGGGGAGATGGGCATCGGCTCTGGCATTGTCTGGGACTCAGATCCGCTGGGGGAATGGGAGGAATGCAACCTGAAGGGACGGTTTCTCACGACACCGGTGCCGGAGTTCAGCCTCATAGAAACACTCCTCTGGCACCCGGCGAGCGGATATTGGCTGCTCGACCTGCACCTGGAACGGCTTGCGGAATCGGCTGCCTATTTTTTCTACCCGCTGCAACTCAGAGAGGTCCGTGCCGCCCTTTTCGAGCTGGCAGCTTCATTTGACTCGGGTCCGTCCGCCAAAAGTCGCAGGGTGAGACTTACCCTGTCAAAAGAAGGCGAAATTGAACTGGTGCAGACAGAACTGCCGGGCACCGCCCTGCCGCAGACCGATCCGGAAAAAGTCCTGCAGCAGGGGACTGAAAAGAGGCTGCCACGGGTGGTGTTTTCCGCCAGGAACACCGACTCAGGCACGGTGCATCTCTTTCACAAGACCACGCTCCGCCGGCTCTACGATGAAGAACGCTGCCAACAGGTGGAAAGGAAGGGCTTTTACGAGGTGCTTTTTGTCAACGAAAGGGGAGAGGTAACCGAGGGAAGCTACACCAACGTATTTGTCGAAAAAAAAGGCAAGCTCCTGACGCCGCCGGTTTCCTGCGGCCTGCTCCCCGGCGGTTTCAGAAAATACCTGCTGCAGAACTTTCCTGGCCGCTTTGGGGAAAAAATACT
>JAFDCC010000094.1 GCA_019312985.1 Deltaproteobacteria bacterium | reverse complement strand
GATTCTCAAGTCGGCCCAGGCAGACCTGCAGGCCCGGCAGGCCCAGCAGGCTGTCGCCAAGAGCGGCTACTACCCGAAGCTGGACATTACCGTGGACCAGAAATGGGAAAATGATATCGAATATCCAGAGCTTACAAGAGAACTGACAGCTGCGGCCGTGGTGCGCTTCAACCTTTTCAACGGCTACCGGGACCAGGCCCGCCTTGCGGAAACAGGCTATCTTGTCAGAGAGGCGGAAGAGATCCAGAACAACACCCGGCGCCAGATTGTCGAATCCATCCGCCTTTCGTGGGTGGCTTTCCGGGCGGCCCAGAACCGGATCACTTACCTGCAGGACTATGTCAAGGCGACAAAGGCGACGGCCGAGGCCTTTTCCAAGCAGTGGAATATCGGCCGACGGACCATGTTCGATGTCCTCGACATAGAAGCTGAACTGATCAATGCCAGAATAGACCTGGTCAACGCCCAGTATGATAAAGCCTTCGCCCAGTACCGGATTTTAAGCGACATGGGGAAACTGGTCGATACCCTGGGACTGCAGTGGCCGGCAGAGAGCATGGTTGATGGTGAAATGCAGCAAGAGGATGCCTCCTCCTGAAAAGCAAACAACTGTGCGCGTCACCCTGTGATATCAATAAACGTTGCCGCGCCCTGCAGGGAGCCGGACACTTTCCTCCTGATGCCATTTTGCTGCCTGTTGGTGCAGTGAATTTTAAGACCGGGGCAGCAGCATGCCTGCTGCCCCGGCTTGCTTTACAACCGCTCTTTCGCACTTCCCAAGGAATGGCAGCGAGAGAGTTTTCCTCCGGATAAGATCTTTCTGTTACCCTGCCGCTGTGGTCAAAAATAGAGACAAAAAAGAATATTTCTTCCCTGTTCTTGCCTTTCTTTTCTTTCTACTCATTTTCGTCCCCGTCATTGTTGGAGAAACCTTCCGCCTTGCGCCGGAACTGCTCGACAGGGCGGAGGCCCGCTACGGCAAAGAGGCCCGCACCCTCCTTGTCGCCTGGGAGAATCTCATCGTGCAGCACAACAGCCGCAGCGACCGCGAAAAAATCGGCCTGGTCAACGAATTTTTCAACCGGATGGAATTTGTCGACGATATGACCCACTGGGGCGTCGATGATTACTGGGCCACCCCTGTCGAGTTCCTGGGGACGCGGGGCGGCGACTGCGAGGATTTTTCCATCGCCAAGTACTTCACCCTGAAAGCCATGGGGCTGGAGGAAGAGAAATTGAACCTGACCTACGTCAAGGCACTCAGCTATAATGTCCATCACATGGTGCTGACTTATTACGAGAACCCGGGAGCCGAGCCGCTGGTCCTCGATAATATCGTTGCCGATATAAAGCCGGCTTCGCAGCGGGCCGACCTTATTCCCATATACAGTTTCAACGGCACAGGCCTGTGGCTTGCCAAGCAGCGGGGCAGGGGAATGATGGCCGGCAGCAGCAGTCGGTTGCAGCGATGGCAGGATCTTGTCGAAAGGATGAACGCAGACAGGTGAAAAAACTGGTTGTGATAACGGTGGAAAAAAGTTCCTTCCCGGCAGGAGGGACCACGATGAACAGACAACAGGGATGAAAAAACCGGGTGGCGGCTGAATGACATCCTGCCGCGGCCTATTTGGTCTTAACCGATGCCTTCAATCATGGTGTAAATTATGACACTCTATCGACAGCTCGTACTCTTTACCCTTCTTCTCTTTTTTGTGCTCTTTGCCGGCACCTGGCTGGCCAAGCTTGAGTCGACCAGGTCTTTCCTCCTTAACCAGCTGGAGTCCCACGCCCAGGATACGGCAACCTCCCTCGGTCTCTCGGTCTCACAGTATGCCGCGGCAGATGATCTGCCCGCGGTGGAGAGCATGATCAACGCGGTGTTCGACCATGGTTATTACCGGATTCTTCGGTACAGCGACCCCTGGGGCAAGGTCCTGGTAGAGAGGGAGCTCGATGTAACCATTGAAAATGTGCCGGCCTGGTTCATCAGGCTGGTCCCCCTCAAAACTCCGGAGGCCTCGGCAAATGTCATGGCCGCCTGGAGCCGGGCCGGGACCATCTACGTCAAAAGCCATCCCGGCTATGCCTACAAGACCCTGTGGGAAAACGTGGTGCGCATGACCCTCTGGTTCATCGGCAGCGGTATTGTCGTTCTCGCTGCCGGCGGTTATATCCTCAGGGTGCTGTTGCGGCCCCTTGTTCTTGTCGAACGGCAGGCGGATGCCCTCTGCCGCAAAGAGTACGAAATACAGGAGCACTTGCCGAAAACCAAGGAACTACGGCGGGTGGTAGAGGCCATGAACCGGATGACCGGCAAGGTCAAGGGGATGTTCGACGAGCAGGTTGTCATTGCGGAAGGGCTCCGGCGGCAGGCCTACTACGATTTTCTGACGGGCCTTGGCAACAGGCGTTACTTTGAAAGCCAGGCAAAGGCCCGGCTCGACCGGCGCGAGAGCGAAAGCCGCGGCATTCTGATGCTGGTTCAGGTCAACGACCTGCAAGAGCTCAACAAGCAGCGAGGCTACCAGCCGGGTGACGAACTCCTGAAGCGGACCGCATCCCTCCTGCAGGCTGCAACGGAAAATTATACCACCGCCCTGGTCGCCCGCTTGAGCGGCGGTGACTTTGCCGTCTTTATCGCCGATGTGGCCGCGGAGAGCGGTAAAGCCCTTGCCGAAGCCATCGGTTCGCAGCTCAACCGGCTCACCGTCGAGCAGCTGTCGCTCACCGACAACGCCTGGCATATAGGTATGGTGGGTTATGAAAGTGTGGTCAGCCTGGAACGGCTCCTCTCCGAAGCGGACCTGGCCCTGCGGACTGCCCAGCAGGCCGGTCCCAATATTTATGAGGTCCGGTATCTAACGGTAGAATCGGAGAAAACCCCACTGGGACAGCAGGAGTGGAAAGGTATCCTTGACCGGGCCCTGGCAGAGCGCAGAATTGTCCTCTTCGCGCAGTCTGTTGTCAATGCCGGGGACAACAGCACGATGCACCGCGAGGTATTCTCCCGCATTCTCCAGGAGGACGGCTCTCTCATGAGCGCCGGTCTCTTTCTCCCATTTGCCGAACACCTGAGTCTTGTCGAGCACCTTGACCGGTTGGTCCTGGAAGAAATTTTCAAGCTCGATAGAGAAGGAATCGGTGTCGACCGGCTGGCGGTCAATCTGTCGCCTGCATCGCTTGTAAACAATGAACTCCGCAGCTGGCTGCTCGACAGGGTAGCCCACCTGCCTGAGGCCGCGCCCCGAATCAATTTCGAGTTCCCTGAGTTTGGCGCGGTACCGCATCTTGAACTGATCAAGGGATTCAGCGCAGCGGTGCGGCAGCAGGGCCATTTGGTCGGGCTGGACCATTACGGCCGCAGCTTCTCCCACCTCGGCTACCTGAAGACGCTGCAGCCGGACTACGTCAAGATCGACAAGGCCTATACCGGCGAGCTGCAGGATGCGGAAAGCGACAGCAGGTTCTTTGTCGCCTCGCTCTGCAGTGTGGCGCACAGTCTCGACATCAGGGTCATCGCCGAAGGAGTGGAGACCGAGCGGCAGCTGGCGGTCATGAAGGAGCTTCATCTTGACGGCATCCAGGGCTATGCCATCGACCGGCCGAAACCGCTTCTCGCAGGGGAGGAGGAGGGAAATAACAGGGAGTAGGCGGCACCGAAAGAGGGAGGCGGCCGCAGGGAATTTCTACAGGATATCGTCGACCATGAGGTGGTCCGGCCCGATTTTCTCACGCAGTATTTTGCGCTCCCGAATCTTTTTCTGTGCTTCTTCGGGCAGGTCCGTGAAGAGAATGATGTTTTTGCGGATAAGGAGATCGATGAGGTCCTCGAGGACGCGGATGATGCCGGTATCGGTGAGTGACAGCAGCTGCCCGCCGGGATCTGTTTCGGTATTTTTCTTGAGAAATTCCAGGATTTCAGCATCCGTCAAGGATTTCTGCTCTTCGGCCCCGGTACCGGGCCGGGTGTGCAGTGCGACGATGTTGCCCGCGTCGTCCCTTTTAACGTACAGCATGGCTCTGCTCCATGAGAATAGGTTAATGTCAGACTATTTTATATGCCATTTTGGGACGTTATCCAACAAAAAACAGTGAAGTTCTTAATTTTGTTGTAAAATCTGTTTACCTGGCAGGATTAATACGTTAAATATGGACAGTTGGTAATGGGTTAGAACCACTTGCATTCTTCTCTATACACTTCCAGTTCAATGCCTGAAAAAGAAACACAGCCCCCTTCGGAAAAATGGGACCTCGGGGGGGACACTGATACCCATGACGATCCGCTTCTGGATTGTCTTCTGCAGCTCACCCGGCTCCACAAGCGCCAGGCAACGAGAACCGGCCTGAGTTCGGGACTGCCGCTGGTCAACAACCGGCTCACGGTGGAGCTGTTTAGCCGGGCGGCAGGCAGAGCGGGGCTCGCCTCCCGCGTCCTCCACCGGCCCCTGGAGAAGATTGCCGACCCCCACCTCACGGTGGTCCTGCTGCTCGAGGACCGCAGGGCCTGCGTTCTCGTGGCCCTTGAAGAGGGAGGCACAAAACTGCGGGTCCTCCTCCCCGAATCGGGCATGGGGGAAAAAACGTTTGCCCGGGATGAACTGGAAAAGCTCTATAGTGGCTACGCCATATTCGTGCGGCCGAAATTCCGCATGGAAACGAAGACCGTCGAGGAGATGAGTGGGCCGGCATCGTCACGGGGCTGGTTCTGGGGAACGATTTTCGAGTCGTGGCGTATCTACCGCGATGTCTTCCTGGCCTCCTTTCTCATCAATCTCTTCGGCCTTGCCAGCTCGTTTTTTGTGTTAAACGTTTATGACAGGGTCATCCCCAACGCGGCCTTCGAGACCCTTTGGGTTCTGTCCATCGGCATCACCGTGGTCTATATCTTTGCGGTCATCCTGCGGGGCCTGCGCGGTTTTTTCATCGATGAGGCGGGCAAGCGGGCCAACCTGAAAATATCGGCATCCCTGTTCCAGAAGGTGCTGGGACTGCGCATGGAGTCGAGGCCCCAGTCCATCGGCTCATTTTCCAGGAACCTCCAGGAGTTCGAGTCCATCCGCGATTTTATCACCTCGTTTTCCATCACCGCCCTCATCGACCTGCCCTTTGTCTTTCTGGCCCTGCTTGTTATCTGGTACCTGGGCGGCGCAATCGTCTGGGTGCAGATCGTCTCCATCATCCTGCTGCTCGCCTATGCCTTTTTTATCCAGATTCCGCTGCAAAAGGCGGTGGAGCAGTCCTTCCAGGCCTCGTCCCAGAAGAATGCCATCCTGATAGAGGGCCTAAGCGGCCTTGAGACCATCAAGATGCTTGGGGCCGAGAGCCAGATTCAGCGGGCCTGGGAAGAAGCGGTCGGCTACATTGCCAAGTGGAGCGGCCGTTCCCGGTTCCTCTCGTCGTCGGTAAACCACTTCTCTTTTTTCGTCCAGAGCATGTCCGTCGTCGGTATCGTGGTTGTCGGCGTTTACATGATCGCGAACGGAACCCTGACCCAGGGAGGCCTCATCGCCCTGGTCATTCTCTCCCGCCAGGCCCTTGCCCCGATGACCCAGGTTGTCGGCTTGGCCACCCGCTACCACCGTGCCCGGGCAGCCCTGAAGACCCTGAACCAGATCATGGAGCTCCCGGTGGAGCGGCCGGAGGGAAAAACGTTTCTGCACCGGGCCCAGATGGAAGGTGGTATCGAGCTGAAAAACCTCACCTTTGCCTACCCGGGCCAGACTGTGAAAACCCTGAACAATATATCGCTGGCCATCAAGCCGGGAGAAAAGGTGGGCATCATTGGCCCCATCGGTTCCGGCAAAACAACCCTCGGCAAGCTTGTCCTCGGATTATACCAACCCATCAGCGGCATGGTCAGCATGGACGGCACTGACATCAGGCAGATAGACCCGGCCGATTTGCGGCACAGCATCGGCTACGTTTCCCAGGACATTACCCTTTTTCGCGGCACGATCCGGGACAACATCACCATGGGCAGCCACGATATTGACGACAATACTGTTGTGCGGGCCGCGGAACTCACCGGCACCCTCGACTTTATCAAGAAAAATCCCATGGGTTTTGACATGGAGGTAGGCGAGCTCGGCCGGGGGCTTTCCGGCGGCCAGCGGCAGTGTGTCGCCCTGGCCCGGGCCCTGCTGCACGACCCGCCGGTTCTCGTCCTCGACGAGCCGACGAGCAACATGGACAACAGGACCGAGGTCCTGCTGCGGGATAACCTGGCAAAGATCATCGCGAACAAGACAATGATCCTCATCAGTCACCGGGCCTCCCTGCTGGACATGGTGGACCGCCTGGTTGTCATTGATAACGGCACCATTGTGGCCGACGGCCCCAAGGCGTCCGTACTGGAGGCCCTGAAACGGGGCCAGTTGAACATCTG
>JAFDCC010000093.1 GCA_019312985.1 Deltaproteobacteria bacterium | reverse complement strand
TTTTGCCGTCAATAAAGTGCAGCCCCAGGACCTGGAACGGGTCGTGGAGGTCGGCTCTGATGAGCTGGTCGATCTGGGCACTTACGGAATTTGACATTTCACCTTTTCGGATAAAATAGAGAAGAAAGGATACTGATTGGTGCTGAGCCGTTTTTTCCGGCTTACCATGAGTGAGTATATATAGTATAATCATATCATCCAACAAGCTTTATCTGTGCCGGGCTGCAGGAAGCTACCGCAGCATGAACGTGAATTTCTTCCGGCACCCTGCCGAAAGAGAGAACCCCGGCAGGTCAGGGACGCATTTTTTTCGTGCTTCCCAGCCGGGCAGCCGGCTCAAACGGCAGCAGAAAGCGAGAAAGAGAAAATCGTATGGAGAGTTTACAGGGGAGTTTTCTCATATCGACGGCCAAGATGCCTGATCCCAGGTTCAGGGAGAAGCTTATCTTCATGTGCGGCCATACCGAGGAAGGGGCCATCGGCCTGGTTGTCAACAACCCGCTTCCCGATGTGGGGTTAGAGGAGATCCTCAAAAGCGCCGACATCCCGTTGCCTGATTTCGAGCTTCCCCCGGTGTACCTGGGGGGACCGGTCGAGATGGGGTCCGGCTTTATCCTGTACACGGCGGATTACCAGACGGCAAGCCAGATGCAGGTCAGCGAAACGGTCTACCTGTCCAGCGACCCTTCCGTCCTGCAGGATATAGCCGCCGGCAGAGGCCCCGGCAGATATCTCTTTCTCCTGGGCTATGCCGGCTGGGGGCCGGGTCAGCTTGAAGGCGAACTGACCGACAACGGCTGGCTGATTCTTCCTGCTGAAGACGAGGTTATTTTCAGCACCCCTGATGCCCTGAAATGGAAAGTCGCAGCCCGGAAGCACGGCATTGACATCGCCACCTTCGGGGATGTGATCGGCAGTGCCTGATAATGGGGAATACCGCTGCCTTCCCGGTGAAGAAGGAACCTGCCGCCCCGTTGGAAACACAGCTATGACGTCCCTGCCGTACCGCATTGTCGAACATCCCGCCGATACAGGTTTCGAGGTGTGGGGTGATTCGGTCGCCCGTCTCTTTGAGGCGGCGGCCATGGCCTTTTTCGATATCATGTGGCGCCTGGGGCCGTCCCGAAAGGGACCGCCGCGGATCATCGAGGTGACCGCGGGGGACCGGGAGGAACTCCTGGTCAATTTCCTGGAGGAGTTTCACTACCTCTATGACGCCGAGGGGCTGGTCTGCACCGGGGTGGAGATCCTGACCATCACAGAAAGGAAGGTGACTGCCAGGGCATGGCTTCGGGATTTCAACGATGCCATGGATTTGGAACTGTTGAGCGTCAAAGCGGTTACCTACCACCAGCTGTTTATCGGTAAAAAGAACAGCACCTGGGAGGGCCGCGTATTTCTGGATATCTAGCCCGCAGGCGGAGATCATCATGCAGGAACTGAACGTCCACAATCTTCGACAGATCGACCGGTACCGCTGGCTTGTTCCGAGGCAGGGGAAGATGCGCACCGACGGCATGGTCTTCCTTGATAAAAGACTCCTGGAACATATCAAGAACGACAAGAGCATCACCCAGGTTGCCAATGTCGCCTGGCTTCCCGGGATTGTGGGCCGCAGCCTCGCCATGCCCGATATGCACCAGGGGTACGGTTTTCCCATAGGCGGAGTCGCCGCCTTTGATCCGGAGAGGGGCGTGGTTTCACCCGGCGGCGTGGGGTATGACATCAACTGCGGGGTGCGGCTGCTGCGCTCGTCGCTTTCCCGGGACGAGGTGATAGGCGAGGTAGAAAATCTCGTCACCACTCTCTTTGCCAATGTCCCGTCCGGGGTGGGGTCAAAACAGCGGAACAGAAAGCTTGATAAGAACGAACTGAAACAGGTTCTCAACAGGGGGGCGCAGTGGGCCGTTCAGAACGGCTTCGGCACCCGGGACGATTTGCTGCACATTGAAGAGTCAGGCTGCCTTGATTGGGCCGACCCGGCGGCGGTCTCCGACCGGGCCCTGGAGCGCGGCCAGGCCCAGCTCGGCACCCTCGGCTCCGGCAATCACTTTGTTGAGATCGGTTTTGTCGAGACCGTTTTTGAGGAAGAGCTGGCGCAAGGCATCGGTCTCTTTCCGGGCCAGGTCACCATAATAATCCACACCGGTTCCCGCGGGCTGGGGCACCAGGTATGCAGCGACTTTCTTCGCCTCCTGCAGCACGCGTCCAAAAAGTACGGCTATGAGCTGCCGGACCGGGAGCTCTGCTGCGCTCCGGTGCATTCCCCCGAGGGGCAGGAATACCTTGCAGCCATGGCTGCCGCCGCCAACTTTGCCTTTGCCAACCGGCAGCTCATCACCGCCGCTGTCCGGCGCACCTTTGAGCAGGTTTTCGGTCTTGGCGCTTCAAAAATGGGAATGGAACTGGTATATGACGTCTGCCACAATATCGCCAAGTTTGAAACCCACGAGGTGGAGGGCAGAAAGCGGGAGCTTCTCGTGCACCGCAAGGGGGCGACCCGCGCCTTTCCGGCGCATCACCCCAAGGTGCCGGAGGCTTACCAACAGACCGGCCAGCCGGTTCTTATCCCCGGCGACATGGGCCGCTACTCCTACGTCCTCGTCGGCACCGACAGGGCCCTGCGGGAAACCTTCGGCTCCACCTGCCACGGGGCGGGCCGCCTGCTGAGCCGTCACGCCGCCAAAAAGGCGGCCAAGGGACATAACGTCGTCCGGGAGCTTGCCGACATGGGCGTCGTTGTCAGGGGCGCCGGCCGGGCAACGCTGGTTGAGGAGATCCCCGAAGCCTACAAGGATGTGGAAGATGTGGTGCGGGTCGTGCACGAGGCGGGCATTGCCCGCAAGGTTGCCAGGCTCCGCCCCCTCGGTGTTATCAAGGGATAGTTGTTTTTGCTGCAGCCTTTAACAAGAGATCCGGAACGTCTTATGGATAAATTGAACTGCAACCGATCAGGCGCATGATGAAGGTCTCTGACATATTCATCTGCCAGCAGTGCGGTTACTGCTGCCAGGGAAAAACCACGGTGTCCCTTGATGCGGCCGACCAGGAAAGGATGATCCGCCATCTCGGCATGACACGGAAAGAGGTCAGCCGCTCCTACTGGCGCTGCAGCGGCAACTCCGTCCAGATGAAGACGGTGGACGGCCACTGCATTTTCTACGACAGCGGCTGCACGATCCACGAAGGAAAACCCTGGCGCTGCACCCAGTGGCCGCTGCACCCGAGCATGCTCGACTCACGGGAAAACTTCGAAATTATTCGAGACTCCTGTCCCGGAATCAACAGGGAGGTCGACTACCGCGATTTCTGCCGCATCTTTGCCGCCCTGCTGGCCCGCGAAAATAGAAACGACAGGGGATGAGCCGCGGTGCGCTTCGAACTGCTATTTCTGGGCAAGACCAAAGAGGAATACCTCGCCGCCGGCATAGCCGATTATGCCGGAAGGCTGGCCCGCTACATCCAGACAGACATCAAAATCCTGAAGGAAAAAAAGGGGCGGAAGGGGGAGGCCGATCTCCTGCAGATTGAGCGGGACAGCGACATCCTGGGCCGGAACGCCGCGGGCTCCTATCTTGTCTGCCTGGACCCGGCCGGCCGGAAGCTGGACTCCCTCGAACTGGCGGCCTGCCTGAAGGACTGGGAGATGCAGGGGCATAAAAAAATCACATTCATCATCGGCGGCCACCTCGGGCTGGCAGCCGACCTGCTCGCCAGGGCCGACCTCGTGCTCTCCCTGTCGCCCATGACCTTTACCCACGAGATGAGCCGCCTGCTCCTCCTGGAGCAGCTCTATCGGGCGTGCACCATCAAGGCCGGCGAAAAATATCACAAATAGGAAATAAAACGGCACGTTCTGCCCGGCTCTCTTCCCGGAAAGGCCCGCCTGTTCTGGGGAGTGAACTGTTCTGCAACGATATATCCAAAGGGTGACAGGTGTGACAGCCCCGGACACCTTTGCATCTTTGGGAAGGAATTCACGGGTTGTGATGGACAACCGAAACAATCAATCCCTGATGTTCTGGATATGCACTGAAAAACACCTGCTGAAAGAAGGCAGCGGCAACCACCTTTGTCCCCTCAAACCAGCAAATATTGCAGCAGAAATCACAATCAGCTAATGGTTAATATTGTTTACAAAAAGGCGAAACTGGTTGAACCCCTTTTGAAATATAGTTTTTCAGAAAAAAATATCCTGCCGAAAGAGAAACTTTTATTGCATGGCGTGAAAGTTGCGATGTGTGGCGGCAATGTTCATTGCGACTCTATTTATCAATAAACAGGACGGTATTATTCGCATTACATGAAATAAAATCCCAACTCTCCATCAAGTGCATACTCACTGGATTTTTCAAACTCACACCGAACATTATTTTTGTCAACTCCCCTGACTGTCGCCTCTCTTTTTATCATTGTTCTATTTGTATCATCCAATCTGAACAAAAGGGTTATCTCATCACCATTCCGGAATTTGCCCGTGCCCTGAGAGATAAATTTCAATCCCGTTATTGAAAGATTTTTCACAATAATATTGCCACGAATGTTTTTTTGGGAATGGTTGGTGTATTCACCAAGCAGATTGGTAACCTTGCGGAAATTTTTTCGAAACTCAAGAATTACTGTAAAGATGTTACTGCATTTACACTTAATTTTAAGACGATTCTTACTCCCCTTATAGGTCCCAACAGGAACGTTTTTCGAGTGGCCGCACTGATTGCAGCTTATTACCGCCGTATTGTCCGGTCTTACATAGATAGCGCGTGATAATTTATCCGGCATAATTGCGTGCAATAAAATGGAAATGCGTCAGCCTGAAATTGACTGAAAAATCATCAGGAGTCATAATATTTTATTTGGATTGCTGGAACAGCACATGTGAAGCCGATGGATTTTCCCGCCGCTGACACTCTCAGCTGCTGCCATCAAAATTTTCACCTGTTACTTGCAGCAAGACCAATACCTGCAGCAATAAAAGTGCCGCCAATAATTTTGTTGATATACCTCTTAACTGAAGTTTTTGAGAAAAGGGTCATTATCTTTTGACCAGCTGTTGCGTAGACCATGAAACAGCTGAATGCAATAATCCCTCCAGTTCCCATCAGGATGCTGCTTTGGGGAATGTAAGCAGAATCGGGGTCGATAAATTGCGGAAAAACTGCTGTGAAAAAAACAATTGCTTTGGGGTTTCCTGCTGTCACAAGAGCAGCTTGCATGTACATCTTCCGAAGCGGCACCTCGGCAAAGGAATTGCTGCTTTGCTGTTCCGAAATGGACAAATCGGGTGAACGCCAGATGCTTATCCCCATATAGAGTAAATACGCCGCACCGGCCCACTTTATTATGTTGAATAACCCCGCAGATGCAACCAGGATCGCTCCCAAACCGGCGATGGAAATGGCGGCTTGAAGCAAAGTGACTGATAAATTACCTGCTGCTGATACAATTGTTCTCCTTGCCCCATATTTAATGCCATGGGTTAATGCCAACAACATGCTAGGGCCCGGCATAATCGAAGCAACAAAAACTGTTAGTGAATATATAAGGAAAAACTCGAAAGACATGTGCTTAACTGACGATACAGTTCATTTTTTTATTACGGCTATCAATTGTATTTACTTGAAAGTACTTATTCGCGTCAAAATATTAATGATTTGCAATGATCATTTTCAGATTTCAGGTAGGAAGGAAACCCCGGGAACTGTTTCAAACATAATTGTTTTTACCCGTCGTTTCTGTTTTGACCTTTGTCGGTTCGCCTGTCTTCACCATATTTTTTCATGCCGAGCCAGTTATTGAATATTGCAAATCTGTAGGTGATGATTCCGAGGCAGAAGCTGAAAATTGCCGCACTTGTCTCTGATCTGAAAAGGACAGCAACAACGACAATGGCCGCAGAAAAAAAGGTGAATATATTTAATGATTTTCTCATGAGTTCTTTTATGAAGTCAACCAGGTCCCAATACATGGCAGTGTTGATACTGCTGTTTGATTCATCATGGTGACTGCTGTCCCATCGCATAAACAGTTTTTTCA
>JAFDCC010000092.1 GCA_019312985.1 Deltaproteobacteria bacterium | reverse complement strand
TTTTGCCTGAGGCGTGAAAGGATTCTTCTGCAGCGCTCTTGTCACGTTACTACTTTTTTCCTTGACAACCGGTGCACCTCTTAATATGGTTGGTCGCGAAAATGAATCAGGGTTCAGTTTGTTCCCTGCCCATATTTATCCTTCTAACTCACTGATAAAGGAGAAGAATTATGTCGAAACTGGTACCACCACATGGCGGAAAAGGCTTGGTCTGCTGCCTGCTGCACGGCTCAGAGCTCGAGGCGGAGATTGAAAAGGCGGCGAAACTGAAAAAGATTTCCATCTCCGGACGTGAGAACGGCGATCTTATCATGATGGGCATCGGCGGCTTCAGCCCCCTGAACGGTTTCATGAACAGGGCTGACTGGAAGGGCGTCTGCGAGAATATGCAGATATCGGACGGAACATTCTGGCCGGTGCCGGTAACCCTTTCCTGTTCCAAGGAAGATGCCGCGGTCATTACCACCGGTGACGAGATTGCCCTGGAGAACAGCGCCGGTGTTATCATGGCAACGATGAAGGTCACGGAAAAATACGAGATGACCGAGGCCGACAAACGCTGGGAATGCGAGAAGATTTTCATGGGCAAGGGCGAAGACAGTGTTGACGGGAAGTTCTGGGAAGTTGCTCTGGAAGATCACCCGGGCGTCCAGATGGTCATGGCCCAGAAGGAGTTCAACCTTGCCGGTCCCGTCAAGGTGCTGAGCGAGGGGGATTTTCCGGAAAAATTCCCCGGTGTCTACATGACCCCGAAACAGGCCCGCGCCAAGTTCGACGAGAAAGGCTGGAGCAAGGTCGCGGCCCTGCAGCTGAGAAACCCCATGCACCGCTCCCACGAATATCTTGCCAAGATCGCGGTCGAGGTATGTGACGGCGTTTTCATCCACTCCCTCGTCGGCTCCCTGAAGCCGGGGGATATTCCGGCAGATGTCCGCGTCAGGTGCATTGACACCCTCATCGAACATTATTTCTGCAAGGATAACGTCATCCAGGGCGGCTACCCGCTTGACATGCGCTACGCCGGCCCCCGTGAGGGCCTGCTCCACGCAACCTTCCGCCAGAACTACGGTGTCAACCGCATGCTCATCGGCCGTGACCATGCCGGCGTCGGTGACTTTTACGGCATGTTCGAGGCCCAGGATATCTTTGACACCATTCCCCGGCCGGAGGGACATGGCAAGGCGCTTCTCTGCCAGCCGCTGAAGATCGACTGGACATTTTACTGCTACAAGTGTGACGGCATGGCTTCCCTGCGGACCTGCAACCACAAAAAGGAAGACCGGGTAATCCTTTCCGGCACCAAGCTGCGCAAGGCCCTCTCCGAGGGAGCCGACATCCCGGATCATTTCGGCCGCGACGAGGTTCTCGTCATCCTTCGTGAATATTACGAGGGATTGACCGACAAGGTTGAGGTTAAAATGCAGAAAGCAGCTTCCGGGGAATCGATCAAGTAGTCATTCTCTGAACCAGCTTGCTACCAGGGGAGATGCCGTAAGGTGTCTCCCTTTTTTTTATCGGGCAGGGTTTGGATCGGAAGCGGTGGGCCGGTTCAGGCTTGCATTGTTCTTGGCGCCGAATTGTGCTACAAAAACATCATGGAAAAGCAGGCGAAAGCGGGGACGGAACCGGCCTATTCCTTTCGGGAGCTGCAGGAGATGATCGCGGCTTACCTGGGGCCGGACAATGTCCCCGGGCGTTTCAAGGTCATCACCGATACGACCGACTTTTTCCGGGTCGATTATAATGACGTCGTCCTGCTGGAAAACGTTCCCTACCTGATGCGCAACTACACTCGGGAGGGGAGGTTCGGCCTTGATGATGAACCCAAGTACTGGGTCAGGAAGGCCATTGATCTGAAAAAAAGCAAACCGATGATCATCAAGCTCGTGTTTCACGAGGAGATAGATGCACGCGTCGGGGGCATGGTATTCAAGTGCGTCCGCAGCCCCCGAAAAGAGGCGGCCATCCTGGAGTTGGCGGCAGGGCACAAAAACTTCATGCAGGGCAGGGCCGTTGCAGACAAGGCGGGCAACATTGTCAGGGTTCTTGATTTTATCCAGGGAAAACGGCTCGACGAGCTTGTTCACCGGCAGGCTGCCAGCCATGAGCAATATTTTTACGAACAGCTGCCCGGCTATCTCGCGGTGTATGCTGAAATGACAGAGGCCATACAGTTTCTCCACGACCACGGCCAGAAACATGGGGACATCCGCCGCGACCACATCCTGCAGGACCGGAATACCGGCGACTACCGTTGGATAGATTTTGACTATGACTACCATCATCCGGCGAGCATGTTCGGCTACGACCTGTTCGGCTTGGGAAACATCCTGATTTTTCTCGTCGGTGGAGGGGATATCACCGTGCAGCGGCTGCAGGCTGATGAACCGGCCCTCTTGGAGAAGATAACCCCTGCTGACATGAACATCATCTTCCGGAACAGGGTCGCAAATATCCAGAAAGTCTACCCGTATGTGCCCGATGCGCTCAATTATGTACTTCTGCACTTTTCAAATGGGGCAAATCTGTATTATGAAAATACGAGGCAGCTGCTGATGGATCTTGCTGATGTCCGGATCAAGAGGTGAAATACAGAAGAGAGCGGCGAGGAGAACGACATGGCGATAGATCATACAAAGTGCGACATCACGGGCATGGTTGAACGGCATATAATGATTGCCGTGGACAGCTCCGACAACTCCAGGCGGGCGGTGCTCTTTGTCGGTGATTTTTTCGGCTGTTACGAGGGGTTCCGGGTAACGCTCCTCCATGTAATCCTGGAGCCGGAGGCCACCTATTTCCGCACCGGGGACGAACGGCAGCAATGGCTTGCCGCCCAGCTGGAAGAGGCCGGAAGGGTAATGGAGGAATACCGGCACATCCTCGTTGATGCCGGTTTTACGGAGGAGCGGATTACCGTCCGCATTGAGCCGATGCAGGCTCCCTCGGTGGCCGACTGCATAATCCGGGAGCAGGAGGAGATGAAATGCTGTACCATCGTAATCGGCCGGCGCGGCATCTCCAAGAAGGAGGAGTTTATTTTCGGTTCCACCTCGAGCAGAATTATCCATGAGGCAAAAAAGTGCGCGGTCCTGGTGATTGAGTAGCGAAGGCTATTCCGGGGGCGGACAGCAGGAAAAAGGAAACAGAAAAATGAAATCACTTACCGTGGGGCTCGGAGAGAGGTCCTACCCGATACTCATCAAGCAGGGGCTGCTGGACGGTATCGGGACGGCGTTGCAGCAAAATCCCTTTGCCAAGCGCTACGCTGTGATCGCCGATGACCGGGTGGCGGCCCTCTTTGGTGAAAGAATCCTCGCCTCGCTCCACAAGGAAGGCCTCCAGGCTGAGATCATTACCTTTGAAGCAGGGGAAAACAGCAAGAACCTGAATACTATTGCCGCGCTGGCAAGCTCCTTGGCCCGTATGGGTTTTGACCGCAAGGATGGCCTCATTGCCCTTGGCGGCGGGGTAACCGGTGATATCACTGGTTTTCTCGCCGCCTGCTACATGCGGTCAATCCCCTTTGCCGGAGTGCCGACGACCCTCCTGGCCCAGGTGGACAGCTCGGTCGGCGGCAAGACCGGTGTCGACATCCCGGAGGGAAAGAACCTGGTGGGGGCTTTTTACCAGCCCCGGGCCGTCTTCATCGACAGCGTTGTTCTGAAACAGCTTCCCCGGAAAGAGCTGTTAAACGGCCTGGCCGAAGTCATCAAGTACGGGGTCATCTACGACCGGGATTTTTTCAGGTTCCTGGAAATGAGCCGCAGGGAAATTCTCGCCCTTGACCTGCGGATCCTTGACGATGTCATTGCCAGGTGCTGCAGGATCAAGGCAGCCGTGGTCGAGGCTGATGAAAAGGAGGCCGATTTACGGCGTATTCTCAATTTCGGCCACACTATCGGCCACGCGGTCGAGGCGGTCTCCGGCTATGAAATGGCCCATGGCTCGGCCGTGGCTATAGGTATGGCGGCGGCCGCCGAACTGGCAGTTCTGAAGGGACTCATGGACACCAGGGAAAAGGAGCGTCTTGTCGGCTTGATCCAGGATTTTGGCCTGCCGGTTTCCATTCCTCCGGAATATGACCGGACCAGGATCCGGGAATTCCTGCAGGCGGACAAGAAAACCGTCGGCGGCCGGGTCTTTTTTGTCCTCCCCACCTCCATCGGCAGGGTAATCATCACCGACGAGGTGGAGGAAGAGATGCTGACACGTGTCCTGTAGCATGAAGGTCATACTTGCTGCAGCCGCGACCATCTGCGGCCGGATAAGCCCTCCAGGCGGCAGCCGTTTGGACCGGCAGCGGTTGGAGGAACTGCGGGACAGAACCGGGGCAAGCATAATCGGCGCCAATACCCTGCGGCAGGAAAACCCGGAAATGCGTGCCTCGGGTGGAGTCCTGCCTCCAGAAAGGTTGCGGGCTGTTATCACCCGGAGCGGTTCAATCCCGGTGGCGGGGAAAAATTTATTCCAGCACGGTCCCAGACCGGTGGTTTTTACGGAAAAGGAAGCTGCATCCTCCCTGCAGGAAAGGCTGAAGAACAAGGCCAGGATCGTTGTTCTGCCACAAGGCCCCGGTGGTCTCTCCCTGAAGGCAGCCCTCGATTTTTTCAGCGCAGAAGGGGTTGAGTCGCTGCTGATTGAGGGCGGCGCCCGGCTTAACTATGCGGCCCTGAAGGAAGGGTTGGTTGATGAGATCCACCTGACGCTGGCCCCTTTTGTCTCCGGCGACCGGAATAGTGCTGCGCTGGCTGACGGCCCCATGCCCCTTGGCGATCCCTTTCTGGCGCTGGAACTGGTCTCCAGCGAACCTCTGGCATCGGGTGAGCTCTTTCTGCATTACCGCGTTCCAAAGACAACCTGACTCTTTTTCAAAGAAATCCTGTCTGAGGCAATCATCATGGAAAAAGTGGAACTGGCAATCATGTTTTCAGGCGGCACCGACTCCCTGGCACTCTATGCCCTTGCATCCCTGGGGCACCATCCCGGCCTGCCACGGCCGCGTAATATTCACCTGCTGCATATGCTCAACGGCATGAGCCGTTTTCACGAGTTTCCCCGCCAGCGCTTTGAAACGGCCAGCAGTATCCTGGCGAAACAGGTTCCCCTCGCAAATATGCAATTCCCTGAAAGCACCATGAAACTTCCCGGGGCGCAGATGGTGGAGCTTGACATGGGGCGTCTTTTCCAGGGACTCTGGCTTGACCGCTACGAAGAGCTCATGCCGCGCTACAACAACAAGAACCTTGTCTGTGTCGCCTGCAAGGTCGCCATGCATGCCCGGGCGATCATATACTGCATGGAAAATTTCGTCCCGCACCTCGTGGCCGGGTATGCCAGGCGGCAGGAGTACTACCCGGAACAGACCCCGGTTTTCATGGACAAGATTGCGGCATTTTCAGAGTGCTTCGGCATCCGCACCCATTTTCCCGTCTATGAAGACCTGGAGGATGAAACGATCACCCGTCACATTCTGGAGGATTTCGGCCTGCCTTCAACCGGGGGAGGGGAACGCAAGTGTCTCTTCTGCCAGACACTGACAACGGCAACGGCAAAGGAGATCGGCAGCTACCTCGACGACATGCTGCCACTGGTGCAGAAGTATGTGGAACTCCGGCAGGCGGGCCGAGTCAAAGAGGCTGCCGACTGCTTCCCTCCCGGTAATTCAAAAATGGTCATGAGGAGAACAAAGGAGATTTTCTGAGGATTTTCAATATCAGCAGGTAAAGGAACAGATTTTTCGTCTGTTGCTGAACCTGAATACTTCTTCTTTTCAATCCGGGTAGAACGATTTTTTGTTCCCGGTTAATAGTATTCCGATTTACGTCCGGGAATTCCAGCAATTTGAGAAGGGGCCAAATCGATTGAAAACAGCGTCACAACCCGGCGAATTTTTTTCTCGGAAATACGAAAACACTTTGCGTGCTGATTTTCAAAGTCATGACAAGAGTTTATGACATAAAGTGAAATGCAGTTCCAGTCATGATTCTAAAAACACATATTGAAAGCTTATGACCTAAACCCTGCGGAGACAGCAAAGATTATGGCTGAAAATAAAAATTTTCTAATTTCAGAACAAAAGGAAAAGGTGGCCCTTTTAACCCTTAATCGTCCTGAAGTCCACAATGCACTCAATAGATCATTATTGACCGGGTTAAAGGAAGAACTAAACAGGATAAAAAACAATCCGGACATTGAGGCTGTCCTACTCACTGGAGCAGGCAACAAAGCATTTTCAGCAGGAGCTGATATTAAATATCTCAACCAGTCGACGCCGATGGAAATCCGGGAGCTTGCCCTTCTTGCCATTTCCGTGAACCGCCTTATTGAAAACCTCAATAAAATTTCTGTTGCCCTAATTAATGGCTTTGCTCTTGGTGGTGGTCTTGAATTAGCCGAGTCTTGCATGTTTAGAATTGCTGTCAATTCAGCAAAACTGGGCCATCCTGAAGTTCGTATTGGTGCTGTTGCCGGGTGGGGTGGCACTACTCGGCTGCCACGTCTTATTGGCAAAAGCCTTGCAGTCGAAATGCTGCTGACCGGCAAAATGATAGATGCAGAAGAGGCTTTTCGGTGTGGGCTAATACATCGAATTACTGCGCCGGAAAGATTACAAAGTGAAGGCGATGAATTTTTGCAGGAAATTTTGCAAAATTCTCCGATTGCCGTAAATCTAACCTGGGAAGCTATTCATCGAGGTTTAGATTTGCCAGTTGATGAATCTGCGAAATTGGGAACTGATTATTTTGGGTTAGTGGCGTCCACAAACGACTTTAGAGAGGGAACAAGCGCATTTTTAAAGAAACAGAAAGCAATCTTTAAGGGTAACTAGGTTGTTTTTTTGCAAATCCGAACTATCCAATCGTACAGTTAAGATGTCCATCGCACACCGTGACTCTTAATTAGGGTTGATAAAAATAAGCAGGTGGCAAGCAACCTTTATTTAATCTCAATATAAAACACCCAATAAATTACAATAGAACATTATGCCATTATCCTCCGAAGAAAAAGAATTTACATCTTACGTTGTAAGTCTCATGCAATCCATTGGCCCGGTTAGTGCAAAATTTATGTTCGGAGGATATGGAATATTTCTCGAAGGGTTAATGTTTGGGTTAATTGCAGATAGTGTTCTTTACTTAAAGGCAGATAAAGAAACCGAGATCGAATTTAAAGCCAAAGGGCTTGAAAAATTTACGTATAATAAAAAAGGTAAAGAATTTAAAATGTCCTATTACCAAGCTCCCGAGGAGGTAATAGAAGACGGAGAAGAAATGCGTTCTTGGGCGGCAAAGGCTTATAGTGCTGCGCTAAGGGCAGCATCACAGAAATAAATGAACGTCAACTGGTTTGTTTTTGTGAAAAAATCTACTGATCATTGTAGTGAAAAGGGAAACAACACAGAGAATCCGCTATGAACACGAAAAGACAAGCTGATATTTTAATAAAAAATGCTTTACAGCTTGCGGAAGATACATCCTGTGAAAAAGTTTTTCTTTTCATGAATAGTGAAAGAGTGTGCAAAACACTTATTGATATTGATGCTGTTAATGATGAAAGAGTTGTTTTTATTCTTCCCAAGAAGCAAGAATTTCCTGAGTGCATTAAGAACCCCCAAAAAGTGATTCATACTTGGTCAGGGAACCAAACCAGGTTTTCACGGGTTAAGTATGCGTTCATGCAAGCTGTTTTACAAAAAATAATTCAACCAGACAGCAAGGTTGCATGTGTTCTCGGCCCTTGGGGAAAAGACCATCTTGATACCATAACCGTTCATGATTTAAGTCTTTCATGGAGTGAAGCTTTTCCTTTTGACCCGCGCTCTTTGATTTCTAAAAATTTCTTTGAAACCGTTATTGCTGTTGTCGATATTGCCCTTGATATTGGTGCATTGGGCCGGGAGGGAAAACCTGTCGGCACAACTTTCATTATAGGCAATATTGAACAAGTGATGAAGGCATCGCACCAAGCCATATTTAATCCATTCAAAGGTTACCCTGAACATGATAGAGAGATAAATTCTTCGGAGGTAGTAGAAAGCATTAAGGAGCTTTCTCAACTTGATGGGGCTTTTGTTATTTCTGAATATGGAATTGTTGAAGCTGCTGGCCGCCATCTTGATGCGGTAAGCTCCATAAGTAAACAACTTAAAGGTTTAGGTTCCCGTCATCGGGCCGCTGCAAGTATAACATTGTATTGTGAGGCAATAGCAGTTGTAGTTTCTGAAAGCACTGGCAGGGTTACAATTTTTGATGAAGGAAAAATAATTGCCATTCTTGAACCAGTTATAAGCACTCGGCTTGTCTGATCAGAAATTTAAGATTGCCACTGCACATCTCAATTTTGATTTTGCCTCAAAATAGTTTCTATTGTGGCAAGAAAGTTACAATTCCTCCTAACCAATTTCTGACCTCTAATTTCCCTTCCATAATTTTGGAATTTCCACGAATCCGGACACATTTTTTTGGAAATGCCACCTTGTATTAAGCCCATGTAATCAAA
>JAFDCC010000091.1 GCA_019312985.1 Deltaproteobacteria bacterium | reverse complement strand
GCATGTGGCGAGACAGGATGATGTACAAGCCAGGCTTCCGTGAAGCCGTGAACCATTCAATGGAAGAACAGTTTGACTCTGCCATCGAAATATTGAACAAAAGGTACGCAAAAGGGGAAATCGATAAGCAGGAATACGAAGAGAAAAAAGCGGCCATCTCTTCGATTCATGAAAACACGGTAGATTGATCGCCGAATTGCGATGGCCAGGATATCTTGAATGTGATCTGGCCTGACAAGAGTTCAAATTGTTGTAAGTTATACGTATTTAATTTTTTTTGTTATTTTAGTTGGTTGCCATAAGTCGTAAAGTCCTTTAGGGCTGTTTGGCAAGCTGTTTTATTCTAATCACCCTGTCGGCGGCCTTGCTGTTCTTCTATAATTATCGCCATTGGTTTTTGGTAATCTCGCTGAGCCTTGAAATTATCCAGCGCGATAATTCGCCCCAGAGTACCCTCTTCGTTCAATCTTTAAATTTTATAATAGGAGGCGGCACTTCGTGATGACCTTTTTGCGCGGAAGGCCAGTGAGGCTTGCTTCGATGCGTCGCATCCGTATTTTTACCTATTGAACCTTGATTTTACCCCTAAAATGAATTACTATTCATTTTGGAGGTTTCTTAAATAGCGCTCTCGGGCCTCGGCTTGAATGGACTGAACAGTTTTGAAAGACTGTAAATGTATACTGGCAGGGCGCAGGTGAAATGCTACAGGCTGCTACTGCTGCAACCCTCTAAAATAAAAAAAGTTATCAGAAACTGGCTCACATTTGTTGTCCCGGCACATTGTGGGACTTGATCATCTTGCACCAGTAATTATTTTTTAATTATACCCTTCTGTAATTTTACCATTCTAACCGAGGAGTTTTCTGAGAGAGGTGCGCTCAAAATGCGTTGACTGAAAAGATAAAAGGAGGCAGCCATGATAAACCTTACAGTGAAATTTCATCACGTTTTTATCCTCCATGAGTTGCTTCTGGCTTCCTTTGTTATCCTGTTTTCTGTTTTATTCGAGACAGTTTCTCAAAACTTACAAGCAGAAGAATATCCTGGTAGTCCGGGTTGTTCCGAATGTCACACCGAGACAGTTAATGCTGACTTATCCAAAACCAATGTTCACCCTCCTTTTTTGCAGGATCAATGCACCGTCTGTCATATAGAAGACGGTAAGGCCAATGAAGAAGAGGCTGGCATAGTCTCCATGGAGGATATTAACTGGCTTGATTCTGATTTTTCACCGGCCCTGAAGCATTGGTTTAATATTCCGGCTGATAATATCAGCAGTCCTAAGTTGATAGTAATTGCCTGTGCTGGCATGGGTAAATTTCATGAAAAGGTATTTGCTCTTCCGCCCATTGAGACACTGCAAGAGAAGCGTGCTGAAGGTATACCTTTTGTCTTGACTCCTGAGGTTCTTGGAGTATACCGCGGCGTTTTGATTTCAGCTCTTATTGGCTGGTCTACCCCTGAAGAGTCAGACTCAGAAGTCCGGTATGGTATTGATAGCTTAAAGTATTCTGAAAAGTCGGACGAGTTTACCACCGACCATGAGATACTTCTGCAGAATTTAAAGTCCGACCAGGAATATCAGTACAAAAGTATTTCGAGGGATATTTTGGGCAACAGAACCGAGTCTGAGATCGCTTTCTTTGCAACTGATAACTTTTTACCTGCAATCTCAAAGGAGTATGAACCACAACCTGAGATCGATATCAGGCTTGATGCGCAGTTTTTCAGAAATGAGAATTCATACCTTGTGTCAATTACGGCAAACTATCCTGTCAAGCTAAAGATCGGCAGCGAAACAGCAGATGATGAAGGAAATAAAATTGCTGAAACATCTATTCCAAATGATCAGAATCATTTATCCATGCGGAGCAGCAATGATCTCCAGGTTTCCGTATGCATAAAATGTCATCCGGGCAGACTGCACATACTTGAGCATCAGGTTAACAGGGATAAGCCTTCCGGCATAACAATACCTGCAGAATACTCTACCGGTAGAGATGGAGGATTAACCTGTGTTACCTGCCACGCCAATCATGCCTCCAATTACCAGTACAGAACAATCAAGGAAGCTTCACGGGAATTATGTGTTGGGTGCCACAAAAACAAGGGAGATTGTGTATCTCGTTGATATGTAATTTCGAACTTGAAGAAAACCTCATACATAGAGAGGCAGATGCAGAAATGGCGATGCCTTTTTAGTTCACTATTCAATATCCTGCTGCTGATATGTCTGACAGAGTCACGCAGAAGGACCTGAGCAATGCCCCTGTTTTATTGTGGCATTTTTATTTCAGGTGCAAAGTATTGCCAAAAGTAATGATCTATTCCCTCTAACTGAAAACAGGAGTAAATCAGCAGGCTTTTTCAGGCCTGATATATAGTATGCCCTTCGTCTGGCGGCGAAAATCGGCTTTGCCAACGGGTGGACCAGGTTGGATCGTGAAGGGGAATACCTGCTCTCAGCGTGATTCCTTGTCCCGCTCTTCCTGGGGGATGAAAGGCCTGTGCTTCGGGCCGACATAGATCTGTCGCGGTCTGCCGATGCGCCAGTCCGGGTCGTCCCACATCTCCTTCCAGTGTGCGATCCAGCCGGGCAGGCGGCCGAGGGCAAACATGACGGTGAACATGTTGTTGGGGATGCCGATGGCCCGGTAGATAATGCCGCTGTAGAAGTCGACGTTGGGGTAAAGGTTGCGCTCGATGAAAAACTCGTCGTTAAGGGCAACCTCTTCCAGTTCCTTGGCGATGTCGAGAAGCGGGTCGGAAACCTTGAGGGCTACCAGCACCTCGTCGCATGCCTTTTTGATGATTCTGCTGCGGGGATCGTGGCTCTTGTAAACCCGGTGGCCGAAGCCGACGAGCCGGAAGGGGTCGTTGGGGTCCTTGGCCCGGTCGATGTAGGTCTGGTAATCGCCGTCTGAAGCGTAGATATCCTCCAGCATTTCGACGACCGCCTGGTTGGCGCCGCCATGGAGCGGTCCCCAGAGGGCGCTGATGCCTGCGGATATCGAGGCGTAGAGGTTGACCCGGGCGCTGCCCACGAGGCGTACGGCTGAAGTGGAGCAGTTCTGCTCGTGGTCGGCGTGCAGGATGAGGATCTTGTTGAGGGCCGCGACGACGTCGTCGTTAATAGTGTAAGGCTTGACCGGTGAGTCAAACATCATGTTGAGAAAGTTGGCGCAGTAGGAGAGGTCATGGCGCGGGTAGACCAGGGGCGAGCCCTTGGATTTCTTGAAGGTGAAGGCGGCAATGGTCCGCACCTTGGAGATGAGGCGCGTCGCCATGATGTCGATGTCCTCCATGGGGTTTTCCGTCATCTCGGGATAAAAGTTGGAGAGTGAGTTGACCATGGAGGAGAGGATGGCCATGGGTGCCGTATTGGGCGGGAAATGATCGAAAAAATGGATCATGTCCTCGTGGATTAAAGCAAAGCGGCCAAGCAGATTGCTGAAGTGGCTGTATTCTTCCGAGGTCGGGAGATGGCCGTGGAGCAGGAGGTACGCCACTTCCACAAAGGAACAGTTTTCAGCCAGGTCGTCGATGGCGTAGCCACGGTAGTTGAGGATGCCCTTGGCCCCTTCCAGGTAGGTGATTTCGCTGGCGCAGGAGCCGGTGTTCATGAAGCCGCTGTCCAGGGTAATGTGGCCGGTCTCCTTGCGGAGATGCCTTATATCGATGGCCCTTTCCCCTTCGGTCCCCTCAATGATGGGGAGGGAGAATGTCTTGCCGTCAATGGTCAGTTCCGCAGTCTTGTTCGTCGTAAATTTACCAATCATGGATCATGCCCTTTACATTCTGTGCTGCCGGGGATGGGCTGCATAAAGCCCCCTGATACCCTTGCAGCGGTGATTTTATTTCCAAACGGGATACGGGTGCCGAAAAAATTATTCTGGCAGCCCGGGGTGACATTGGGATATAAATTTCTTAGTATAGAGGAAAAATAATCTTCCGGCAACCATATTAGAATTGGACAAGGAACCTGATGCTGCAGCAAAATGCGAACCATGCGCAGAAAATGACGTTTTTCCGAAAGGCGGTGACCCTTTACCCCGTCTCCAGTGAACCCTTGGCCGCGGGGCGATCAGACCTGGAGTGGCTCGAGGCGGTGCTTGCCGGCGGCGCCCGTATAGTACAGCTGCGGGACAAGCACTCCGAGGACCTGGCCTTTTACCGCAAGGCCCTGGTGTTTCGGGCGAAAACGCGAGAGGCGGGCGCCCTCTTCATCGTTAATAACCGTTTTGACATTGCCCTGCTGACAGAGGCGGACGGGGTGCACCTGGGCAACACCGATTTGCCGGCCGAAGAGGTCAGGAAACTCGCGCCGGAGATGATCATCGGCGTCTCGTGCAACAGCCCGGAGCAGGCCGCCACCGCCAAAAGCCGCGGCGCCTCCTACTTTAACATCGGGCCGCTCTACCCCACGGAAACAAAGAAGAAGCTGACGCCGTTTCTGGGGCCGGATGCCATCGCCCGGTTTTCCGCGCTGTGCGACCTGCCCTTTACCGTGATGGGCGGCATAAAGCTGGAGCATGTGCCGGAGCTTGCGGCCCGGGGCGCCAGGAGGTTGGCGGTAGTGACGGCCCTGACAAAGGCTCCGGATATTGCGGCGGCAACCAGGCGCTGGCTCGAAACAATTGACAGGGCCTTGCAGCAGGCCGCCTGAGCGGTGCGCCTGCTCCGGAGAGGCCGGCTGGGATATTTATGAAAACATTGGCGGAGCGGAAAAAGGAAATAGAATTTCTCATGGGGTACGCCGTGCCGGAAGCGCAGGCCGAAGCCGCGGCAGCACTGCTGGAAAAGTATGGAGCCGATGTCATCGGCCTGAACCTGCTGCACAGCTTCTACCTGCGGCTGCCGGAGGGCAGCGAGGATTCGGTCAGCACCGTGCGGCTGGTGGCGCGGCGCCAGGGGGTGTTCCTCCTCTTAGTCCTTACCGGGAACGCCCTGCAGTATCTCTACCTGGTGAACCGGGAGGGCGCCCACATTCTTGGCACGCCGGCCGAGGGCTTAGTCGAACGGGAGTTCCTCGATTTTTTCGGCTTTGCTGACTCCGCTGCGGTGGCGGCCCTTACCGGAAAGCCGGAAAGACTCCAGGAGTACGAACCCTATTCGGCCGACTCCGACCTGTGCCCGTCCTGCCATGCAGACGAGGGGGAATACCACACCCTGGGCTGTCCGGTCGAGATCTGCCCCTGGTGTAATGGGCAGCTGACCTACTGCAACTGCAGGTTCATAAAGCTGGGGACCGATAGCATGGAGCGGGAAGCGCAGGTCGACAGGCTGCTCGAGCTCCTGGAGGAGGCGGGCCGAATCGTTTTTAGAAAAAAGGACAGTCCCGCCTATCCGGGCACGGATGACTGACCGGGCCCGGGTTTATTTTTCCGCATCGAGATACTGGTAGAATTCGGAATCAAGGGGAATGATGAGCCTCGTGTTATTGCTCACCGCCTCCTTGTAGCTTTCCATGCTCTTGTAAAACGAGAAGAATTCCCTGTCCTGGTTGTAGGCCTCTGCATAAATGGCGGCAGCCTCCGCATCCGCCTTTCCTTTGATCTCTTCCGCTTCGCGCTTGGCTGTAGAGATGACTACCTGGAACTCGCGCTTGACCTTTCCCATGATCTCCGCCTTCTGGCCTTCACCGAGGGACCGTTTTTCCGCCGCAATTCTCTTGCGCTCGGAGATCATCCGGTCGTAGACCTTGCGCCGGACAGACTCGATGTAGTTGACCCGCTTGAACATCACGTCAACGAGTTCGATACCGTACTTCGGGGTTATTTGGGAGGCTGCCTCGTGGATCATGGCCGAGATGACATCACGGCCATACTGCAGTTTCTCCTCCTCGATAGCAGAGTTGATCATGGTCTCAGGTGAAAAGTCAGAACTCCTGATGATCTCCACCAGGTCGTTCTTGTTGACCAAGTCGCGCACCGTCCCGTCAATGATATCATCCAGGATAGTCTGGGCCCGGGCCTCGTTGTTGACCGCCTGCAGAAAGACGAGGGCGTCGGCAATGCGCCAGCGGGCCGTCACGTCGAGGTAGACAAAAGTCTTGTCATTGGTCGGTATCTGGTTGGGGTCGCCGTCCCAGATGAGAATCTTCTTTTCGAAAAAGGTAACCTCCTGGACAAAGGGCAGCTTGAAATGGAGTCCCGCCTCCGTCACCGGCTGGCCCACCGGCCGGCCGAACTGGGTAATGATCGCCTGTCTGCCTTCCTGCAGGATATAGACACCATTTACTGTAACGAAAATAAGAAGTATCAGGATAAGTACCAGGGTAATCCGCACTATTTTGTTCACCGTTTTTCCTCTTTTAAAGATGTTTCTTCCGGTAAAGGGGTCCGCCGCGCTGCCCTTTACTTCTGTTGCGGGCCGCCGATATTGAGAAAGGGCAGGATGGAGCGCTGCTCCTTGTCCAGGACGTAAATATCGGTTACCGAGGGCAGGATCTCCTGCATGGTTTCAAGGTAGATCCTCTTGCGGGTCACATCCTTGGCCGCCTGGTATTCCTTCATGACGGCCAGGAAGCGGGCCGTGTCACCCTTGCTTTCATTGATGCGCTGGGCCGCGTAGCCGCTCGCCTCTTCGACGATCTGCAGGGCCTCGCCGCGGGCCTTGGGGATGACCCGATTGTAGGCCTCCTCCGCCTCGTTTACCAGCCGCTTCATGTCCTGGTCCGCTTCGTTCACCTCGTTGAAGGCCGGTTTGACCGCTTCCGGCGGGTTGACGTCCTGCAGCTGGACGGTGACGATCTCAACCCCGGTTTCGTAGCTGTCCAGTTTTGCCTGCATCTCCTTGTCTGTCAGGCCGGCCAGTATCTCCCGGTTGCTGAGGACGTAGTCAAAGTCCATGTTGCCGATGACACGCCGAAGGGCGGTTTCCGAAACGTCGCGCACCGCCTGCCGGACATCCTGTACCTTGAAGAGAAAGAAGAACGGGTCGCGCACCTTGAACTGCACGATCCACTCGACATCGATGACATTCTTGTCCGCCGTCAGCATAAGGGATTCCGCGTCAAAGCCCTCCTTCTGATAGATGGTCTGGCGGGCCGGCACCTTGGTGCGAAAGCCGAACTCCTCCTTGCGCACCGTTTCGATATCCACCTTGATGACCGAATCAACCAGGGGGATCTTGAAATTAAGGCCAGGGGGTGCTGTTTTGCTGTACTCGCCGAACCGGAGGACGACGCCGCGCTCGCCGGGCTTGATGGTGTAAAATGAGGAGTAGCCGACCTGGATCAGGATGATGACGAGGATGATGACAAGCAGCTTGCCGATGCCGCCGAAAAGTCCCGGCTTTGAACCTTCCGGTGGCGAATCCCCGCCCTCATCTCCAGGAGGCCTG
>JAFDCC010000090.1 GCA_019312985.1 Deltaproteobacteria bacterium | reverse complement strand
TGCCGGGAAGGTTGCCGACGTAGACGTAGTGAAGCCCGGCGTACTTTGCCGTTTCATAGGCCCGGTGCATCGTATCAACCGGGGTGAGGGGCAGGTGCTGGAGTTTGTACTGGGGGTGAAAGCGCGAGAGGTGCAGGGGCGTATCCGGTCCGAGTGCTTCAGCGAGCCAGTCGCACATAGCCCTGATGTCCTCCATGTCGTCGGACAGGGTCGGCACAAGGAGGCGGGTGACCTCGACCCAGACCCCCTCTTCCCTCGCAGTTTTCAGGCTCTGAAGGACGGGGGCCAGGGTGGAGCCGGTGACCTTTTTGTAGAACCTGTCGGAAAACCCCTTGAGGTCGATGTTGGCCGCATCGGTTACCCGGCAAAGCTGCCGCAGGGGTTTTTCCCGGATATAGCCGGCGGTGACGAGGACGTTGCGGATGTTATGCTCTTTTGCCAGGCTGGCGCTGTCATAGACATACTCGTAATAGATCAGGGGGTCGGAATAGGTGTAGGCAATGGCAGGGACCTTGTCGGCTGCTACCCGGCGGACCAGAATCTCCGGCGGCAGGTCCTGGTTGAGGACGTCCTCCGGCCTGGCTTGCGAAATCTGCCAGTTCTGACAGTTGAGACAGCGGAGATTGCAGCCTGCGGTGGCAATCGACAGTATCGGCTGGCCGGGAAGGAAGTGGTAGAGTGGCTTTTTTTCCATGGGGTCCAGGTGGACGGCACAAGGATTGCCGTAGGCAATGGTGTGCAGCTTTTTTTCCTTGACCACCCTGGTCCGGCAGAAGCCGCGATCGTTCTCACCCAGGATGCATGCGTGCGGGCACAGGGTGCACTGGATGAGGGAACCGCTGCTTTCGTACCACATGGCCTCACGGGACCACCTCCAGAGCTTCTCCGGGCCGTCGTTGCGGAAACCGACCCGCAGGCCCGTTTTTTTCTCCTGACCGACAAGGTCATTGAGGGTGTAGGCGGAAAGGGCCAGGCCGCAGCCTCCCATGAAACAGTGCCTGATAAACTTTCTCCTGTTGTAGCGGTTTCCTTTATCCATGGCGTCACTTTTCCTGACTGTCCTGCCGTGTTTTACTGAGAAAAGGTAACCCTTCTATTTTCAGAAGCAAGCCGGAAAGGGTGCCGACAGGGCAGAGCAGCTCACAAAAGGGCCGGCGCAGTTTGAATGTTGTGAGGATCAGCAGGGCCGCAACTGCGATGACAATCCCGAAGGATGTATAGACATTCATGAAAAAGAAGGTGTACCAGTCCCGGGCCGCAGCCTCGGGCTGTGTCTGGTCTGCCGAAAGCCTGAAGTAGGCAAAGGCGGTAAAGGCAAGAACTGCAAGGGGGAGAACTTTGATGAATTTTGGCAGTACTGCAGGGCGGAAGGCGACACGGGCCTGGCAGTCGTGCAGGGTGCCGATGGGGCAGCAGTGAAAACACCAGAATCGTTTGTCGAGGTTCATGATAAGGGCGGCCGGCACGAGGTACGGCCGCAGGTAGCCAAAGACGCACTGCCTCGGGCAGACATGGCAGAAGAGGTAGGGAATCTTGAAGTAGCACCGGAAAACGGGAAAAAAGACCACCAGGGCAAAGGCAAAGAAGTTGAGCCAGCGGGATAAGTGAATTTTTGTGCGCTGCAGGATTGGCCGGGCCAGGACCTGCCGGAAGTCAGCGGTACCGAGCTGCGGCACGATCCCCATGGCCTGCAGCATGTTGAAGGCAAGAAGGACGAGGAGACCCCAGTGATAGACGGGCGTAAAGGAGATGTTGTAAAGGACGGTGCTTGTCCTGTCCGGGCCGGCGAGAAGCCCTATGGCCGAGAAGGGCAGCAGCACGGCAAGGAATGTTGCCCAGGTGGAGAATTCCGCCGGTGGATCGGGGAGAAAGTCCGTTGCTTTTTCCTTGCGGCTGAAGAGGAAAAGCATGCTGGAACAAAGCTTCAAGGTGCCGATAAGAAAGCAGGTCCCGATGATGCCCAGGAGTGGAACAGCGAATGCGGCAACAAGGAGGGCGCCGAGGGCGGCCCCGAGAAAATCAAGGGCGTAGAGGGTGGCCGCCGTCTTCTCCAAACCGTGGAAGCTGAGCCTGGCCGCAAGGGGGAACTGGGCCCCGACTAGAAAGCCAATGCATATTGTCAGGAACGGAAAGAGGAGCAGTGGTGCGCTCGCCCCGATGAAAGAGGAGGGCTTTGCCTGGATAAAGAGGAAAACAGGAACCAGGAGAAAGGCGAGAAAACTGAAGGCAAGGTCGAGGCGGAAAAAAAGGGCACGGGCAGCAACCCGGCGGCGGACCGACCAGAAGCCTCCCAGGGCAGTGCCGAGAAGAAAGGCGGTAATAATGATGCCAAGCTGCTGGTAGACAAAACCGTAGATGACCTGGAAGGCAAGAAGCAGGGTGATTTCCAGGCCCATGCCGCTGAAGCCGCTGAGGGACAGGGCCAGCGATGCGGCCGGCGCCGGGGCCTGCATAACGAGTGCAACGAGGAGGATAATGAGAGTAGCGCTTACCAGGACCGGCAGCAGGAGGCCGGCCTCGAATTTGCTGAGCCAGTAGTGGAGAAGGACGTAGTAGCTAGCCGGCCTGAAATCCTTGTTCAGGGAAGCGGGAACCGAGACCATTTGCCGGGCCGTTTCAAGCCGGTCCGGGCTCAGGCGGGCCAGAAGGTATTCCTTGTTTACATAGTGTGTCCGGATGTTTTTTGCCGCAAGTCTGGCGTCAATGTCATAGCCGAGCGGGCCGCTGGCGGCAATATAGTACTGGCGGCTGCCGGGCACCAAAAGGATGTTCGTAAAAACCTCGTTCAGCGAACGAAAGATGGTCGAGGCGAGAAGGCGGATCTCGGGGTTGGCATAGTTTTCCGCGCCGCTCAGGCCGAAACTCAGGACACCATTGGACCGCAAGGCCCTTTTGGCCTCCCGGAAGAACTCCAGGGTGTAAAACCTGTTGAGTTGGGCCGTGGCAGGATCTGCAAGGTCTATCAGGATGGCGTCGTAGAAATTCCGCTTCGAGCGGATATGGCGCCGGGCATCCACGGCAAAGGTTGTGACGCGCCTGTCGTCGGTGCCGGGGGCAAGTTTCTTCACGAAACGGATCACCTCAGGGTCCAGTTCGACGTAATGAACCAGTTCGACGGGATATTTCAGCACCTCGGCCAGGGAACCGTTCAGGCCGCCGGAAACGACAAGGATATTTCCCGGCGCCGGGAGCTGGGAGAGGCCGAAGTGGACGCTTTCCTCCGCCGCAATGACGTTCTGGCTCGATCCCACCGGCACACCGTTTTCGTATACCGTGAACTGGCTGCCGGAGCGGGTGACGGCAAGGTTGCCGTAGGGGGTTGCCTCCTGGAAAAGAACTTCCTGGCCCGGGAACTGGGCCCGGCCGGTTATTCTTTCAAAATCAAGAAGGGTGACCGGGACCAGGGTGACTGCCAGGGCGGCAAGGCAGGCAATGGCAGCTCTTCTGCTCCAGTGGGAACCGCTCACGAGGACGGCGGCTGCGAGGTTGAGAACGAGGAGAAAGACGAGGATCTGGAAGGGGCTCAGGAAATAGACGAGGAGAAAGCTGAACAGCAGGCCGCCGGCAATGTCGCCAATCACGTCCAGCACGTAAATTTCGCCAATCTGGGCGGCGTCTTTTTCTTTGCCGCCGAGGCTTGAGAAAAGGGGGAGGAGAAAACCGGATACCAGGCAGTAGGGCAGCAGCAGGACAAAGGAGGCGAGAAATGCCTGGTGCAGCCCCAGCATGAGGCCGGGAACAATGAATTTTTTCAGCAGCCGGATAGCGCTTATCTGCACGAAGGGCAGGAGGGCGACAGCCGCCTGCAGCAAAACAAGCCAGCGGACCGGGTGCCGGAGCCTGCCGGCAAAGCGACCCAGGTAGCTGCCGCAGCCCGTGAGCAGCAGCCAGTTGGCGATGACCAGGCCGATGACCAGTTCATTGCCGGCGAGGATGTTCATGAATTCGCGCAGGGTCACGATCTGGGTCATGAGTGAAGACATGCCCAGGCAGGTGACGGATATGAATATGGCGCGCTGTCCGGCGGTCATGATTTTGTCCTTTCCAAGAAATTTTCCATGGTGGTCTCCAGCAGAATACCTCAAATGCGGGCCGATGGAAAAGGGGATTGTCTTTTCTGCCGCCGATTCCAATACCACGACACAGGGCGGCAGGGATCGGCATGAAATGGGTGGCCCTGGCCGTGCACCCTTTTAGTTGTTATAGTGTTAAGGGGGAAACGAAATATTCTGGTGGATGGAAAAGTGATGTGGAAGAAGAGAAAACCAACAGACATCCAGAAGGTTTTCCGGGCCTCGTCCTGGCTCGGGGTCAGCGAGTTCCAGGTATTCTGTGACGCCTGGCAGGCCTGGTATGATGAAAAACCCTCGGAAAAAAGGATTGAGCCCTTTTTCATCCGCTTTCTGGGCGAGGATGCGGTGCCGTTCTGGGTGCGCAACTATGTCCGGGGTGTCCTTGATCGCAAGGACCTCCTGCAGAAGGAAAAAAAACGGCTGGCCGTCGGCATGCTGACCTACTACGTCCCCCTTCTGATATTCTTCATCCTCCTGATGCGGGTCCTTCTTTAACCGGGCCGGAAGCTTCAGGCGCTGCCCATTTTTTTCCTGTTCAAACGAAGATAGATCACCCAGAAGGTGCCCGGCAGAAGGAATAGAAGCGCAAGCCGCAGGGTGAGCAGACGGGGATCGACATTGTGGTCGAGCCCCAGGCCGGTGAAGTAGGTTGAAAGGCTCATCACCAGTGTGAGCAGGGCCATCTCCGCCGCAAAGACGCGGCCGCGGAACTGGTCCGGCACGATCTGCTGCAGCAGGGTGGTGCTGAAAACCCACTGGATGGAGCCGCCGATATGGCCGAGCAGGACAAAGGGAATTGCCGCAAGCAGGTTCGGGGCCTGAGAGAATAATACGTAGGCCCCGGAGGCCAGAAAAAATGAGAGGCTGATGGAGCGGTACATTGATTTCCGTGTTTCGCCGAAGTAATGCCAGGCCAGTATAGGCCCTATGGCGGCCCCGATGCCCCGGACTGAATAGAGGACACCGCTTTTACCCCCTTCCCCCCCGACGGAAAAGACCTGTTCGCCAAAGACAGTCAGCAGGACGAGGATGCCGCCGGAAAGGGCCCAGCCGCTTTTTACCAGCAGCAGCGTTGCAACCTCCCTGTGGCGGATGACATATTTGACCCCTTCCCGGAGGTCGTTTATGCCGGTGAGATCATACCAGCCCGGTTTTTCTTTTCTCGCCTTCACCGTGTGGGGCAGGTCGAGACCCATGAGCATCAGGGCCGATATCAGAAAGGTTGCCGCATCGACGACGATGGCCGTCTGCCACCCGTAGAGATAGGTAATGAAGCCGCCGAGGGCGGCGCCGAAGGCGAGCATGATGGACCACGTTGCCCCGGATAAGGCATTGGCGAGGATGAGTTCCTCGGCGGAGCAGAGGTTCGGCACCGAAGCCTTGCGGGCCGGGTCGTAGAAGGTCCAGATGTCGGCGCGTCCTGTGCTCTTCAGACCCTCGTGGGCGGCCGTGTGAAGCGGGTTCCAGCCATCGCCGTCCTTCCAGAACCATCGGTAGAACGTGAGGATTGGATCATCTTCGTCAACAATGCGGCTGGCGGGGAACCCCTCGATCTTCGAATAGTGGACGCCCGACTTGGTGACAGCTGTCGCCGGCAGATCGCGACCGGCGA
>JAFDCC010000089.1 GCA_019312985.1 Deltaproteobacteria bacterium | reverse complement strand
GAATATTTTGGCAGGATGGTGCAGCATGACCACACTATTATCCAGCAATACCTTGCCCAGTTGCAGGAGTCGAACCGGGCCCGGGAGGAACATGCCCGGGAAAAGCTGCGGCTCATGAAGCTGACCGGTGAGGTAACGCAGAATGAGGCGGAGCTGACCCGGCTTCGGAAGGAAAAAAACTCGTTACTCCGGCAGGTGAATACCGAGGAGCACCTTTACGAACAGGCGGTTGCGGAAATTGAGGAGGCCGCCGCCGACCTTGCGGCGGCGCTCAAAAGGCTCAGGAGTGAACCGGAACCCCGGGCCGCGATCGAGGCTGGAACACAAAAAGCGGAGCAGGAAGAGTCTCCTGGCGCCGACACATTCCCGGCGCAGAAAGGGCTCCTTGCGCCGCCGGTCCCCGGCACCGTTGTCACTTCTTTCCGCCAGCGGCTGGAAGGAAAATTTGGCAAAGAGACCGTCGCAGAGGGGATCGATATCAGGGTGGAACAAGGCGTCAGCATCAGGGCGGTCTACCGGGGGAAAATCGTCCATGCCGGCTACCTGCGCGGCTATGGCAACCTCCTGATCATAGAACATGGGCAGCAGTACTTCTCTCTCACCTCGCGGGCGGCCAGCTTTTATGTCCGGGAGGGCGCCAGGGTCGAAACCGGAGAGGTTGTCGGCATAACAGGAGACAGTGACCCGCTGTACGGCGAGGGGTTGCACTTTGAGATACGTCGGGGCTCAGATCCGGAGGACCCCCTGCTGTGGCTGCAGAAGGATGGACTCCCCCTTGCCGGAAAGCCTGCGGCAGACCAGTAAGGCCGCAGGCACTGAACCGTCGCCTTCCCGATTGGCGCTGAAGCCCCTTCGGCCTTATTGTGCCGCAATCTCCGTTTTTCGTTGCCGAACTCATGGCGGCCAGATAATATACCGGGTGCTGGCAGGCAACACGGCGGCACACCGCTTCCCGCCCGGGACAGGCAGCGGAAAGATGCGTTTCCGGGCAATAATATCGAGTTTTTTTCATTAAATCCCATAGCGGACAGATATATCATGCATATCCTCAAAAAAACATTTTACCATGCCCTGGTCATTCTGCCCCTGCTTCTTGGCAGCGGCGGCCAGGCTCACGGCGAACCCGATGACCTCACCGAGACTTACAAGAACCTTGAACTTTTCTCAAATATCCTCAGCATTGTGCAGCAGAACTATGTTGATGAGATTGACTCGAGCGAGGCTATCGAAGGAGCGATAAAGGGATTGCTCATCAGCCTCGACCCGCACTCCTCCTACATGAAACCGGACGACTTCAAGGAACTCCAGGTGGAGACAAAGGGGAGCTTCAGCGGTATCGGTATTGAGATCACGATCAAGGATGACCTGCTCACCGTGGTCTCCCCCATTGAGGGCACCCCTGCCTTCAAGGCCGGAATAGAGGCGGGCGACCGGATCATCAAGATTGAGGGCGAGGCCACCAAGGAAATGTCTCTGGTCGAGGCGGTCAAGAAGCTTCGCGGCAATAAAGGTACACCGGTCACCATCTCGATTCACCGCGAAGGATTCCTGAAGCTGGAGGATTTCACCATTATCAGGGATGTCATACCGATTCACTCGGTCCGCGCCAGTATCCTCGAACCCGGCTACGGCTATGCCAGGGTGACGAACTTCCAGCGGAACACCGCGGGCGACCTGCAGAAGAAGCTGCAGGAACTGCTTGGCGAGGGGCCGCTGGCGGGATTGGTCCTTGACCTCCGCAACAATCCGGGCGGGCTTCTTGACTCCTCCGTCAAGGTGAGTGACATTTTTCTTGACAAGGGTATCATCGTCTCCACCAAGGGGCGCCTGCCGGACCAGGATATAGAATTCTCCGCGCACAGCAGCGGTTTCGGGTATGATTTCCCGATTGTCGTTCTTATCAACGGCGGCACCGCCTCGGCCTCGGAGATTGTCGCCGGCGCCCTGCAGGATCACAAAAGGGCCCTCGTCCTCGGGACCCAGTCTTTTGGCAAGGGCTCGGTGCAGACCATCATCCCCATGGCCGACGGCGCCGGCCTGCGCCTTACCACGGCCCGCTATTACACGCCGAACGGCACTTCCATCCAGGCCAAGGGAATTACCCCCGATGCGATCGTTCCCAAAGTTCCGGAGGCGGAAGAGAGCCCCAAAGACCCCATGAAGTTTCTTCGGGAAAAAGACCTGCGCTTCCACCTGGAAAATGTCGGCGACCTCACGGAAAGAGAAGAAAAATCGGAGGAGCCACCGGCTATTTCTGAAACACGCCTGATTTCAGAAAGGGTTGTCCTAGACGATGAAATCCGCGAAAAACTGCAGGATGACAACCAGCTCATCACCGCCCTGCTTGTTCTCAAAAGCATGAACCTGCCCGCCGCGGAATAGGCCGCGCGGCAGCACCTGCAGCAAGCACCCTGCCGTGCCGCAGCGCGGCTTCCCGCTTCTTTTACAGGCCGAGGTCCCGGATAAACCGTTTGTCCCTGGTCCAGTTCCGGTGAACCTTGACCCAGAGTTTCAGCAGGACGCGCTGCCCGAGAAGCCGTTCGATGTCATGGCGGGAATTTTTTCCTATCTGCTGCAGCTTCGATCCTTTCTTCCCGATGATTATGGCTTTCTGGGAAGACTTTTCCACGACGATTGTCGCATGGATCGTTACCAGTTTCTTTGCTTCCTCTTCCGAGAAGCTGTCGATGAGAACCGCGGTAGAGTAAGGAATTTCCTGACCGGTCAACAGGAATATCTTCTCCCGGATAATCTCCCCGACGATGAACCGTTCCGTGGCGTCTGTCGGGATATCGTCGGGATAGAATCTGGGGCCGGCCGGTAAAAGGTGGAGAATTTCCTCCAGGAGGACGTCGGTGCCGTTGCCGAACAGGGCCGATACCGGCACGATTGCCGCAAAGGGATACATTTTGCCGTAGGCCTCCATCATGGGCAGGAGCTCATTTTTTTTCAGAAGGTCGATCTTGTTTAAAACCAGGATTGCCGGAACGGTGCTGGAATCGAGAAATTCAATGCTCTGCAGCTGTTTTTCGGGCATCGGCAGCGACACATCAACAAGAAACAGGACGATATCCACCTCTGCAAGACAGGCGACCGCGGTTTTCACCATTTCCAGGTTCAGCGGTTTTCTGGCCCGGTGGAGGCCGGGGGTATCGAGCATGACGACCTGGTAGGAATCGCCACTCAGAATGCCGGCGATACGGTTCCTGGTGGTCTGGGGCTTCGGGCTCACAATGGAAATCTTCTGCCCCAGCAACGCGTTCAGCAGGGTCGATTTGCCGGCATTCGGCGGCCCGACAATGGCAGCCACGCCGGTTTTTGTCTCTCCTGTTTTTTTCTGCTTTCCCTTTGTCACTCTTCTTTCATCCCATGTGACTACCTGCGCCAAAATCCTTCCTGCCGGCAAACCTGCAATTCCCCGGCCGCGCCAGTGCTATGGCGCCAGCCAGCCCTCGCCGGCTGCAGCGCCGCAAAAACGTGCTGGCTTTAATTGTCTTTCACGTTTAGATTACATGTTCTTTTTGCCGGTACAGGCAGAACCACCTGGAAGAAAAACCATGTCGCAGCCGGGCCGGGCCGGCCATGACAGTTTTGCCTGGCAACAGGCAACAGCAATAT
>JAFDCC010000088.1 GCA_019312985.1 Deltaproteobacteria bacterium | reverse complement strand
GCAGACAGGTGTTTCCATGGACAACAAACTGACGATTCAGGATATCATCACCATGAAGCGGGATGGGGAGAAGATCTCTATGCTCACCGCCTACGATGCCGGTTTTGCCGGCCTCGTCGATGGCGCCGGCATTGACATGGTCCTTGTCGGCGACTCCCTCGGCATGGTCCTTCTTGGCTATGATTCAACCATCCCGGTCACCATGGAGGAGATGCTCCATCACTGCCGTGCCGCCTCCCGTGGCGTGAAGCGGGCTCTGCTGGTCGGGGATATGCCGTTCATGTCATACCAGGTCTCTGAAAGCGAAACGATACGCAACGCGGGGCGTTTTTTGAAAGAGGCCGGGTGTGATGCGGTGAAGCTTGAAGGCGGCACCGAGGTGTGCGATACGGTAAGCGCCCTGGTCAGGGCAGGCATTCCCGTCATGGGCCATATCGGCCTTACGCCCCAGACCGCTTCGCAGCTTGGCGGCTACAAGGTGCAGGGCCGCGATGTTGATTCCGCCAAACGGCTCCTGCAGGCAGCCCGGAACCTGGAAAATGCCGGGGCATTCTCCCTCGTGCTGGAGTGTATTCCGGCGCAGCTCTCAGAGGTCATCACCGGCGCGGTTACAATTCCAACCATTGGAATCGGCGCCGGCAGAGGGTGCGACGGCCAGGTCCTGGTAACCCACGACATGGTGGGCATGTTCGAGAAATTCATCCCCTCGTTCGTCAAGCAGTATGTCAATCTGGTGCCGCAGATGAAGGAGGCGCTTGCTGCCTACCACCGGGAAGTGAAAGACGGGTCCTTTCCGGATGAATCACACAGCTTTTCCATGCAGTTTGATGCCGGGAACCTGCTTGAGGACTGAGACCCCACACTACGTTTTTATCAATTACGGAAAGAAGATACCATGAAAACAGTAAAGAGTGGAGAAATCACGGCAGCGGTCAAAAATCTGGCCATGAGCGCCTCCTGTGACCTGGAGCCGGATATCCTCGATAAGCTTCTTGCTGCCAGGGACCGGGAGGAATCGCCCCTGGCAAAAAATGCCCTGGAAATTCTCGTTGCCAATGCCAACATTGCCAGCCGCGAACAGATACCGGTGTGCCAGGACACGGGTATCGGTGTTGTTTTTGTATCCCTCGGCCAGGAGGTCACGGTGGAGGGGAACCTGGAGGAGGCGATCCAGGAGGGCATCAGGGCCGGCTACGATGAGGGCTACCTCCGCAAGTCGGTCTGTGACCCGGTTACCAGAAAAAATACGGGCACCAATGTGCCGGCGGTCGTCCATTACGAGATAGTTGCCGGCAGCAGCCTGCGTATCGGCTTTCTGCCGAAGGGATGCGGCAGTGAGAACATGAGCGGCCTCGTCATGCTGCCGCCGTCTGCCGGAATGGAGGGCGTTGAGGAGTACGTCTTTCGCAAGGTCAGAGATGCCGGATCCAACCCGTGCCCCCCGGTGGTGGTCGGCGTCGGCCTGGGCGGCACCTTTGAGAAGGCGGCACTGCTGGCCAAGAAATCACTTATGCGTCCACTCGGCAAGGCCAATCCCGACAAAACGGTGGCCGAATTTGAACAGAAGTTACTGCAGCGGCTCAACCGCGAAGGGCAGGGCGTCATGGGGTGGGGTGGCGTCAACACCGCCCTGGCGGTCCATGTCGAAACGTATCCGACCCATATCGCCAGCCTGCCGGTGGCAGTCAATATTCAGTGCCATGCCCACCGCCACAAGGAAATAGTACTGTAACCGCACCATGGCCGACACACCGGCCCCGCCGGCCGTCGGGCAAAGACACCAAACAGAGGGTAATCGCAGGAAACCATGGAGACAGAAAAACAGGACACCGGCAAGGGTGAGGGTTTCTTTCAGAACTTAAAACCGGTCAGGATCCCGTTTGAGGAAGGGGTTCTGGAAACGCTCCGGGCAGGGGACCTCGTCAGCCTGAGCGGAACCCTCTTTACCGGCAGGGACCAGACGCACCGCCGTCTTGTGGCCCTGCTGAACGAGGGCAAAGAGCTGCCGGTTGACCTGAAAGGGCAGCTCCTCTATTATGTCGGGCCGAGCCCGGCCAGGGAAGGCCAGGTCATCGGTGCGGCCGGTCCGACAACGAGCTACAGAATGGATGCCTACACCCCCAGGCTGCTGGAACTCGGCTTGAAGGCAACTCTGGGAAAAGGCTCGCGCTCGATGCCCGTGCGGCAGGCCATGAAAAAGCACGGCGCCGTTTATTTTGCTACGGTGGGCGGTGCAGGAGCGCTCCTGTCCAAGTCAATTACCAAAAGTGAGCTGGTGGCCTTTGCGGATGCGGGGCCCGAGGCCCTGTTTCGTTTTGAGGTTGAAAATTTCCCGGCTGTGGTCATCAATGACCTGCAGGGCAGGGATTATTATGAAATGGTTACAGCGAAAAGGGGAGGAGAGGAAAAATGAAAAGAGTCCTGCAAAGAGGAATTGGTGCGGCAGCGGTTTTCATCCTTGCTGCTTTCGTGCTGCTTGCAGCCGGCCGGCCGGCTATAGCCCGGGTGATAGCCGGGGTCGATGTGCCGCCCACGGTAACCCTGGGAAGTGAGGAACTTGTTCTCAACGGGGCAGGGATCCGCGTCAAGTTATTCATGAAAATCTATGTCGGCGCCCTCTACCTGAAAGCCCGACAGACATCCGTCGATGCAGTCCTCAGCGACCCCGGCGCCAAGCGCATTGTCATGAATTTTCTCTACAAAGAGCTCAGCACCAAAAAACTCGTTGATGCCTGGAACACGGGGTTCACCAACAATTCCACCCCGGCTGAAGTCAAAGCCCTGCAGGAGCGGATCACCCGGTTCAATGCCATGTTTGACACGGTGCACCGGGGCGATGTCATCCGTCTTGATTACCTGCCGGATGCGGGGACCCAGGTGTGGATCAACGATACCCTGAAGGGGACCGTTGCCGGGGAGGATTTTTCCCGCGCTCTCCTGAGGATCTGGCTCGGCCCCAAGCCGCCGGATGTGAATCTCAAGAACGCCATGATGGGAAACGCCTACTAAAGGGGAAACTTCTTTTGGAAAGGGCAGCCGGCTATCAGCCGGCGGCAAGCTCTTGCACCAGGCCGGGCAGCCGCTCAAAAAATCTGCCGACGTCCTCCGGCCGGTGGGCGTCAGAACCTGCCACGAGGGGTATGTTGCGTGCCACTGCCATTTTCAGGATTGGCAGCGAGGGGTAGGGTTCATTTTTTCTTGTGTAGCCAGAGGTGTTCACCTCCAGCGCCATGTTTTTCCGGGCCACTGCATCGAGAAGCGTTCCGATACGGCTGTGATATTCCTGTTGCGGTACTATGCCGGGATGGTGCCGCAGAACCGCGTCAGCATGGCAGAGCACCTGGCCCGGCAGTGATTCGACGGCATCCTGCAGAGCATCATAGTAGCGGTTGATCACCGCATCAACGCCATAGGCCGCCAGCCTGTCGATGTTGACCTGTTTGCTGCTTACCATGTTGAGGTGGCCCGCGTCGCTTGCCATGAAGTGATAGGATATGCCGATGCGGTCCCAGGCATGCAGGGCCAGGCGGCGCCTGATCTCCTCAACCGCTGCGGGATTGTAACCGACCTCGATGCCCAGCCCTATTTCAATGGTGCCGCGATACTTGTCCTGGAGGCGTCGACCCTCCTCGTGGTAGTAGGCAAAATCGTCTTCGGTAAGCCAGGTGTCCTCAAAGTAACTGATCCCGACCTCAAGGTGCTCGAGAAAAACAAGCTTGCGCAGCCTCCTGCCGACCGCAGCCTGGACGTATTCCTCCATCTCTCCCCTGGCATGGTGACAGAGTTTCGTGTGGACATGGCCGTCAATACCTGTGTCTATCAGCGACTCTTTCATGTGACCATTTAACCGGGAAAATGTACTGAAGGCAAGAGGACGACAGGAAGAAGGGTTCTTTTTTTCCTCCGCCGCGTCCTATTAAAGGAAAACGATCTTTACAAAATGGGAATGGGACTACGCTGAAGGGTTCAGGAATTCCCCCGGGGGTAGAAGTGCACTACGCCGTTTACTTCTGAAGTGTCACAGAAGACGCCGCATTCAAGCTTTAAGGCGGCAAGCTGCTCGATATTTTCAATTTCAAGCTTCAGGACCTTGCCATCCGGGAAATGATAAAGCAGGGTCTGCACCTTGGCGAAATTGATAGAGCTGGGAAGAAAGTTCAGCATGATGTGTTCCTCCGTCGAATATGTAAATAGATCTCTTTTAATAAATAAACCCTTTTGGTATTAATTCCTAAAATAAAATAAGGAGTAATTCCAGGAAGGCAAGGAGAAGAAAAAAATAAATAAATTCTGCGATGTTATTTCAAACTGAAAAATATTGAATTTGACAAGTCGGGCAACTTATGATTATTATGGCTGGTTGTGCTGAAGAGCTATTCAATTTTTATCGACTGGCGGCCCAAATTCCCTGCGGCAGGTGGGCCACCCCGGTAGGAACAATGTAAACCGTCTGTTGACTGACGAAGGAATTCCGAATGAGTGCAAAGAGTTTATTCGCAAAAGAGAAGCCCGTGTTTCACAAGGAAAAAAACATGTTCGGCAAAGAAAAGAACCCCAGCAATATTCTTCCGACAAAATATACCCTGGACAGCAGGATCAAGTTCCGCTGCCATCCGGGTGTGTCCTGTTTTACCGAATG
>JAFDCC010000087.1 GCA_019312985.1 Deltaproteobacteria bacterium | reverse complement strand
TTTCCACCGTCATGAAGTCGGCTTTGGGCTCAAAGGAGACGATTCTCCCGCGTCTCTTGCCCTCGACAAGGGCCTTGATGGTGCCGTCCGGCAGGCGCAGGAGCTGCATGACAACCGCAATAGTCCCTACCCGGTGCAGCTTCTTTGGCTCCGGTTCATCATCGTCGGCATTCCACTGGGTCACCAGAAAAATCTCGGTTTTCCTGGACATGGCGTCTTCGAGTGCCTTGATGGATTTCTGCCGGCCAACGACAAGGGGTGCCACCATGTGCGGAAATACTACGATGTCCCGCAGCGGCATCAGTGGATATAGTCTGTTTTCTGTCTCTGACTTATTCATGGGTGTCTGGCGTTATGCGCTTTTCTTTTTCTTTGAACTTTCATAGAGGACGACCGGATAATCGTTGTTGACGATTACCTGCTCGCTGATGACACATTCGCGGGCCGCCGGTTCCGAAGGAAGCCGGTACATGACCTCGAGCATGGCATTTTCCATGACCGAACGGAGGCCGCGGGCTCCGGACTGACGTTTCAGGGCTTCCTGGGCAATGGCCTTCAGAGCGCCTTCGGTGAAACGCAGCCGGATATTATCAAAGGCGAACAGTTTTTCGTACTGCTTTGTCAGGGCATTCCTGGGTTCCCGCAGGATACGGATGAGGTCCGATTCGTCGAGTTCATTCATGGTGGCAATCACCGGCAGCCGCCCCATCAGTTCCGGGATCAGGCCAAAATGCAGCAGGTCTTCAGACCGTACCTCGGCAAGATAGTCGCCCACCTTTTTCTCGACGGAGCTGACGACACGGGCACCGAATCCCATCGATTTCGTCCCGGTCCGCTTCTTGATCACCTTGTCGAGCCCGACAAAGGCGCCGCCGCAGATAAACAGGATGTTGCTCGTATCAATCTTCACCAGTTCCTGCTGCGGGTGCTTGCGGCCGCCTTTCGGGGGGACGCTGGCCATGGTGCCCTCAATGATCTTGAGCAGGGCCTGCTGAACGCCCTCCCCGGAAACATCCCGCGTTATGGATGGGCTGTCCGTCTTGCGGGCAATCTTGTCTATTTCGTCAATATAGATAATGCCGCGGCTCGCCTTTTTCACATCGTAATCTGCTGCCTGCAGAAGGTTGACGAGGATATTCTCGACATCCTCGCCGACATAGCCCGCCTCTGTAAGGGTCGTGGCATCGGCCATGGTGAACGGCACGTTGAGAATCCTGGCCAGGGTCTGGGCCATCAGGGTTTTACCACTACCGGTGGGCCCGATGAGGATAATGTTGCTCTTCTGGAGTTCTACGTAGTTCTCCTCGCCCTGGCCAAGGGCATCGATCCGCTTGTAATGATTGTGGACGGCTACCGCCAGCGCCTTCTTGGCATACTCCTGGCCGATGACATAATCATCGAGGTGTTGCTTTATTTCCATGGGCTTCAGGACGGCGGCTTCTTCCTTTTGTCCGGCCTCCTCGGGCAGGGCGCCCTCCAAAACAATCTCGTTGCACAACTCGATACATTCATCGCAGATGTATACAGCGGGCCCTGCTATCAGCTTGGCTACATCATCCTGGCTTTTTCCGCAGAAGGAACAGTAACAGGTGGTATCACTATCGCTGCGCTTCTTTGTCACGACTCAGTCTCCTCGTCTGTTTTCGCCCTTTTTTGAAGAACCTTGTCTATTATACCATATTTTTTTGCCTCTTCAGCACTCATAAAATAATCACGCTCGGTGTCCTTCTTGATCTTGCGGATGTTCTGGCCGGTATGGAGGGCAAGAATTCTGTTCAGGTCATTGCGCATCCGCAGGATTTCCTGGGCATGAATATCGATGTCCGTGGCCTGCCCCTGGAAGCCTCCCATGGGCTGGTGGATAAGGATCCTTGAGTTGGGCAGGGCGTATCGTTTCCCTGCGGTGCCGGCTGCGAGCAGGAGGGCCCCCATGCTGGCGGCCTGCCCCATGCAGAGGGTGACGATATCACAGCGCACGTAGCTCATGGTATCGTAGATTGCCAGGCCGGCAGTAACGGACCCGCCCGGGGAATTGACGTAAAAGGTTATATCCTTGTCCGGGTCCTCCGCCTCTAGAAAGAGCATCTGGGCGATGATGAGGCTCGCGATCTCATCGGTGACCGGCGTGCCGAGAAAGATAATGCGCTCCTTCAGCAGGCGCGAGTATATGTCATATGCCCTTTCACCGCGAGGGCTCTGCTCCACCACCATGGGAATAAGGTTCATGCCTGATCTCCCGATATTTTGTTTTCAGCGGCAGCAGCTTCTGCCTTCATTGGCACATACTTTGCCTCATCCCGGAGAAATTTGAGAATCTTTTCGTTCAGCAGCTCGTTTATGAAGGGCAACATGTCATCCCGACTCTTGAAGTACCCCTTTACCTCCTGGACCGTCATGTTGTATTGCCTGGCGATTCTTTCAAACCCCCTGTTGAGATCCTCATCCTCGACCTTGATGTTTTCCAGCTCTGCGATCTTTTTCAGGATAAAGTCACCGCGGACCCTTTTGGCCGCGGTTTCCCGGTAACGCTCCTCGGCCTCGGCCCGGTTGATGCCTGCAGCTTCAAGGGTCAGGCCGCCCCGCTGGAGAGTTTCCTCGGTCTGTTTAATGTATTCATTTATTTCATACTGGACAAGGCGCTTTGAAACTTCAAACTGGTTCGCCTCGATGAGCTTCTGCATGATCCTGTCGGAGATATCGCCTTCCAGCTCCTTCTCCTTCGCGGCAAGGATCGTGTCCTTGATATGGTTCCGCAGCGCCTCAAGTGAATCAAATTCGTCACCGGCATCCCTGGCGAACTCGTCATCAATCTCCGGCAGAACCCGCTCCTTTATGTCATTGAGCCTGATCCTGAACTCCACGGTTTTGCCTGCCAGTATGGGATTGGGAGAATCGGCGCTGAAATCGACGGCAACCGACTCCTCCTCCCCTTTGCGCATGCCGATGATCTTCTTCTCAAATTCCTCGCCATGCCGGCCGGTGCCGATATCGACGTTGACATTTTCGCCATGGACCTGCTTGATCGGCTCTCCTTCATGGAAACCGTCAAAATCGACTATGGCAATGTCACTTTCCCGGGCCGGCCGGTCTTCCACGCTTCGCAGCGGGGCTGTTTCCCGGCGAATTTTTTCAACTTCCGCATCTATTTCCGCCTCGGCGACCTCGATTTTCTCTTTCTCGACCTCGATCCCTTTATAGCCCTGCAAATCAAATTGCGGCCTGGTGTCCACTTCTGCCTCATAGGAGAAGGAGCCATCCTCTTCAAAAACAGGCTCCTTGATCTCCGGGTGGGCGACGACGTCGAGCTTTTCCTTTTGAACGGCATCAAAGTAGGTTGCCTGAACCAGCTTCTCGGCAACCTCGGCCCGCACCTGCTGGCCATATGTCCTTTCCAGGATATGGCGCGGCACCTTTCCCCGCCTGAATCCCTTTATCCTGGCATTGCTTTTAACTTTGTTGAACCCGGCGTCAAGCTCACGGGAAACCTCTTCTTTGGGAAGCACAATTTTTAATTTTCTGCTCAGACCCCCGACCTCTTCCACAGTGACCTGCATCCTGCACCTTCCTTTTTCCTGGTAAAATTAACTGTTGATGATATAAGCTGATTTCTCTTCAAATAACACGTTGTATCAGGCACCAGATGTGCCTGGTGCGAGAGGGGGGAGTTGAACCCCCATGCACGCCAGTGCGCTGGATCCTAAATCCAGTGCGTCTACCAGTTCCGCCACTCTCGCAGTAACCTTATATAGGTAATCAATTTACCCTTCTCAGTCAAGGCGGGACCAGGCGTAAAATAACGAACCCTGCGGTTTCGCCCCTGGCACTGAGCGGTTTCCGGTGACCGATAAATTGTCCATGCCGGTCAAATACGGTGGGCTTCAATAGTGGTCCGGCCCCGGCCCTACTTTCTGCCGGGAACGCTTCAAGCTGCTGCGCCGCTCCTTCCTTTCCTTCTTTTTCCTTATCGACCCCGCTGTCGGTTTTGTCTTGCGGCGGACCTTGATCCGCCTGGCAGCACCGGCAATGAGAGCGGCGAGACGCCCGACCGCATCTTTCCGGTTCAGGTCCTGGGACCGGAAACGAGTTGCAGTGATGATGAGGATGCCCTCTGAACTGAGGCGGCCTCGGAGGGACTGCAGCAGCCTCCGCCGGACATATTCGGGCAGGGAAGCGGAATGGCGGACATCGAAGCGCAGCTGCACCCCGGTAGCGGCCCTGTTGACATGCTGGCCGCCGGGCCCGGGGGACCGGATAAATTTGAAATGAATTTCACTTTCCGAAAGTTCGATTGTATCGGTAACACGAAGCATCAACAGCTGTCTTACTGGCCGGTGGAGGAGGAAGAATTCTCAGCCAGCCCGTACTTCTGCTTTAATTTCTGCTGCACATGGGCCGGGACCAGGCCGCTGACATCCCCGCCGTGCTGGGCGGCATCCTTGATAATGCTTGAGCTGATGAATATCCAGCGGAAACCGGTCATGAGAAATACCGTCTCGACATGACGCTCCAGCCTTCTGTTCATGAGGGCCAGCTGAAATTCGTACTCGAAGTCGGAAACGGCCCGGAGACCCCTGACAATGGATTTTGCCCCCTTCTTGTAGGCGTATTCCACCAGGAGGCCCGACACCGCTTCAACCTCAACGTTTTTTCCGGTCCCGGCAAAACAATCCCGGATCATCTGCAGCCGCTCCTCGAGGCTGAAGAGCGGCGTTTTACCCGGATGCCGGGCAACGGCAACAATGACTCGGTCAAACAGCTCGAGGGCCCGGTTGATGATGTCAAGATGCCCCATTGTTATGGGATCAAAGGTTCCGGGATAAACAACTATTCTCTCACTGCTCTCGCCCATGAAATTTCTCCCCTGCCGTTTTTCCTGTCAGAAATTATGCGAGCCGGTAAAGCCAGAAGCCGGTGTCGCCGTAATGCCGCTGGTCTTCAAGAACCAGCTCGCCCACCCTGGATGGCAGCGTGACGCCGGCATCATCCTCAACGACCACGAGGGCCCCGGCGGTAAGGAAACCTGCGGCAGCCAGTTCCACCAGCATCCGCTCCGACAAACCCTTGCGGTAGGGGGGATCGACAAAGACCAGAGAAAAAACCGTGCCCGGCAGTTTCTTTGCCAGAAAGTCCAGCCCCCTGGAAAGGTCTCTCTGGAGCACGGTCGCCCGGTCGGCAAATTCGCACAGGGCAATATTTTTGCCAATGATCTGCAGCGCGGCCCGGCTGCTGTCGACAAACACAGCCTGCCTGGCGGAGCGGCTCAGGGCCTCCAACCCGAGGGCGCCGGTCCCGGCATAGAGGTCGAGGACAACGGCCTCCGCCACCTGGCTGCCGATGATGCTGAAAAGGGCTTCGCGCGCCCGGTCGGCCGTAGGGCGGATGCGCTGGTTCCGTTCTTTTGCAGTTCCCCGGGAAGGGGTCTGCAACCGCCGCCCCCCTGCCGTGCCC
>JAFDCC010000086.1 GCA_019312985.1 Deltaproteobacteria bacterium | reverse complement strand
TTCATCGGCATCAGCTACAACCGCAGACATGAAATCGTGCCGGGCGTGGAACTGACCCTGGTCGATGCCGGGCACATGCTCGGTTCAGCCAATGTAATCCTGGACATCGACGACCGGGAAACAGGCCGCCAGCGGCGCCTCGTCTTCAGCGGCGACATCGGCCGCACAGGCATACCTATCATCCGCAACCCGACCCACCTGACAGAAGGCGCCGACATCCTCATCATGGAAAGTACCTATGGCAACCGGCTGCACCCGCCATATCCCGAATCCGAAAATGAACTGGAGCGCATCATCAACGCCACCTATAAGCTGGGCGGCGTCCTGCTCATCCCGGCCTTTGCGGTCGGCCGGACACAGCAGATTGTCTATGCCCTGCACCGGCTCCACGACGAGAAAAAGATCCCCCACCTGCCAATCTACGTTGACAGTCCCCTGGCCACCAACACCACGGAAATCTTCCGCATGCACCCGGAGTGCTTTGATGCCGAAATGGGCAGTTTCCTGCTGGACGACCACCATAACGACCCCTTCGGCTTTGACACCCTCAGCTTCACTCAGAATGTCGAGGAATCGAAAAAGCTCAACTCCCTGAACCGGCCGGCGGTTATTATCAGTGCCAGCGGCATGATGGAGGGGGGCCGCATCCTGCACCACCTGCGCAACAGGATAGGTGATCCGCGCAATACCATCCTGGTTACCGGTTGGCAGGCGCCTAACACCCTCGGCCGCCGTATCGTCAACCGGGAACGAAACGTCAGGATATTCGGTGAGGAGTTTACCGTAAAGGCAGAGGTGGAGGTCATCACCGGCTTCAGCGGCCATGCCGACCGCGACGAGCTGCTGGCCTGGACCGGCGCCATGGAGAAGAAGCCGGAGCACACCTTCATTGTTCACGGCGAGGAGGAATCGTCCAAGGCCCTTGCCGACGCCCTGGAGACAACCCCCGGCTTCAGCAACCTGTACATCCCGGAGCCGCATGAGAGTTTTACGGTATAAGACCGGCGCCGGCCGGGTTACATGATAAAACTGGAAAGGAAACCTGCCATGCAACGCTTTAAGATGATCTCCATTGCCATACTGTCCCTGCTCGGCGTCATTATCATCCTGCAGAACACCGAACCGGTGGAAACCAGGCTGCTCTTCATGAGCATTACCATGCCACGGGCCATTCTCCTCATGGGGACGACCCTCATCGGCTTTGCCCTCGGCCTCCTGGTCTCACTTTTCTCACGGGGCCGGGACAGGGGGGAAAAGTTGCCGAAAAACCCTGGGTATTAAAGAGCGGGACGGACCTACTGCTCGATGACGAATTCGTAGGGCAGGTTTGATTTGTCAAAGTGGGAGAGGATGTTTTTCAGGCCGTAGAGGCTGGAAACCGCAAAACTGATCTCCCAGGCGGGCTTTCTCGCTTCGATGCGGGACAAAACAAGAATGTCGGCGACCTTCATTGTGTCAGGGGCAACGGCGAGCATCATGAATATCCTGTTCCTGGTTGCCTCCGGCACATAAAGGTGCTGAGGCTTGGTAATGGGTGTCTCCTTGAGCTTCCAGCTGAGCGCCACAATATCCTCACGCCGCACTTTCAGGGCGCGGAAACGGTCACATTTCTTCTGATGCACGGAAATGCCGCGCTCATTCAAAATGCCGATGAGGTTTTTTTCCGTTGGCGACGGTCTGCAGCAGGCTGAAAATTTAATGACCGCAGGGTCGAGCGAAGAAAGCGATATCCTGTTCAGGCCGCTGCCGGACGGTTTTTTAATCTCAAGACCGGGGGGGAGCACACTCAGTAATTTCCGCCGCATTTCCCGGTAGGACACCGCCGCAACCCCAACGCTTAAATAGAGCTGCTCCTCGGTTTCCATGCCGAGCAGGTCCAGGAACGCATCCCCGTAGCCCACCAGGTCATGAAGGGAAAGGCCGAAGCGCAGACACTCCTGCTCGAGGATACATTTGCCTACCTGGACCGCCATGGCCTGCTGCCTGACCCTGAACCCTTTCGCGAGCCAGGAACGGGCCCGGGCCGTTTTGCAGTGTTCCTGAATCCGGGGTTCGAAAAGAACGGGCTCCTTCTGCAGAACAATCGTAACCTGGTCGCCGTCGCTTAAAACGTGGTCCGGTTCGACCCGCTGCTGTTTGATGATCGCCGCGGCGCAGCGCTTCCCCACCTCGGTATGGACCTGGAAGGCAAAATCAAGGACGATTGACTGCAGCGGCAGACATATCCTGTCGCCCTTCGGGGTAAAGGTATATATCTCTTTCTTGCCGCTCGCGGCAATCATTTCACGCGGCGACAAGCCCTCTTCCGTGCCGAGGAGAGAAAACATTTCCCGCAGCGTCTTTTCAAACTGCCCCGCCGGCTTGTGCTCAGACCAGGCCTTGATAATGCCCAATTGGGCATTTCGCGCCATCTCCGGCGTCCGGATCTTGAACAGGTAGTTTCTCCCCTTGATGTTGGCGCGGGCGTGCAGCCCCTGGTAGCCGGTCGGCTTGGGATTGGCAATAAAGTCCCTGATTGTGCGTGGAAT
>JAFDCC010000085.1 GCA_019312985.1 Deltaproteobacteria bacterium | reverse complement strand
TGGAGCAGGTATGGTCCGGATGGCAGTGGGTGTTGATGATAAAGCGAACCGCAAGGTTCTCCTTCCGTATCAGGTTGAGGAGGGTATCCTCATCGCCGCAGGGGTCGATAACGACCGCTTCGCAACTCTCTTCGCAGGCCAGTATATAGCAGAATACCCTGTCGACTCCGATTTGCAGCTGTTTTATGACCATTTTTCTTTCATCTGATTTTTCTCCAGGTGCACTGGTTCAGGACAGTGGAGCGGAAAGATTACTATCTTCGTTTTTACCCGGGGAAGCAGTACCATGCCGATGATAAAAAAACAGGTGCACGAAAGGATAGAAAGCCGGGCCGAACCGGTTATATCGATGATAAGGGCAGTGCCAACTCCAAGGTAGCCGGCGGCGAACCCCCCGGGAGCGGAACGGCCAAGTCATTCATGCACCAGCCAAACCAGGTCTGTTTTTTTGTGGGGTGTGATGTCATGAATCCTACTATCACAACTCCATCAGAGGGCTGCAATAAAAAATGTTTCCGCCCGCCGGTATCGGTAAGGCGGGAGATTGAGCCTGGCGCCAGATCCAATTTCCGGTGAAATGGACGGTGCGGCTAAAGAGGGACGAGGGCCGGTTGGCTGCATCGGGGGGAACGGCCTGTATGGTGCCCCCCTGATGCAGGCCTGGAACGATCAGCCGGTGTGGTATTTGAAAGATAAACTTACCTTTGCCCTGAAGGCTGCAACCTTGTTGTCCTCAATGCGCATATCCAGTGTCGTTACCTCGGCAACGCGCAGGTCCTTGAGGCTCTGGGCTGCTTTCTCCACGGCATTCTTGGCAGCATCTTCCCAGGAAGTCGTGCTTGTGCCAACCAGTTCAATTACCTTGTAAACACTTCCAGACATCTTGCACCTCCTTGATTAAATTGACAGGTTTGGGACAGGATGGCTGCCCCACGATATCTGATCAGAGCAGGTTCACTATGAGACGGCCGGTAAGGCGTCCCTGCAGCATTTCATCAATAAAGCCGGAAAGCTCCGCCAGGCCGCATTCTGTCACAAGAGCATCCAGTTTTTCCAGGCGCCATTCGCCGCCAAGTTTCTGCCAGACAGTTTTTCTTTTATGTATTGGGCATTTAGCTGAATCTATACCCAACAATGAGACGCCGCGCAAGATAAATGGATAGACCGAAAGAATTAGTTCAGGTGAGGCAACATTGCCGCAGCAGGTAACCGCACCGCCATAACTGGTTGACTTTATTGCATTGGCAAGGATTTCACCACCCACCGTGTCGACAACTCCGGCCCACTTTTCTTTCAACAGGAGTTTTTCGGAAGATTCTGCGGCCTGCTGCCGCGAAATCACTTCCGTTGCCCCCAGGTGCAGGAGAAATTTCCCTGCCGCCGGTTTGCCGCTGACAGCGCTCACCCTGTAGCCAAGCTGTGACAGTAAAGCGACGGCGACAGAACCGACACCGCCGGAGGCGCCGGTGACGAGGATTTTTCCCGCCTCCGGGGGAACGGGAAAGATGACGAGCCTCTCCACCGACTGGGCGGCGGTAAAGCCCGCCGTACCGTAGATCATGCTCTCGCGCAGTGAAAGGTTCCGGGGGCAGTGAACAACCCAGCCGGCCGGCACCCGGATAAACTGGCCAAAGCCGCCGGGGGTGTTCATGCCGATGTCAAAGCCGGAGGCAATGACCCGGTCACCCTGTTTGAATTCCGGACTTCTGCTTGCGACAATCTCGCCGGCGGCGTCAATCCCGGGAACATGCGGATACTGCCTCGTAACACCGCGGTTGCCCGAGGCGGAGAGGGCATCCTTGTAGTTCAGTGACGAGTAGTGGACCCTGATGAGCAGGTCGCCCTGCGGCAGGTCCGCAACCTGTCTTGCCGTAACCTGCCTGCTGAATTGCCCGGGCGTAGTCTCTTCAATGAGGAGGGCCTGATAGGATGGGTTGTCCATTGCAGGTGTTTCCGGTTATCGGTTATTACCGGTCATTCAAAGCTGCCAGTGATTTCTGCACCGCCGCAAAATCGAGGTCGCCGTTTCCCAGGCCAACCCCCTGCCGGTAAAGCTGAAAGGCCGCATGGGTGGCAGGGACGGCAGCTCCTGCAGCATCGGCCGTCTGCAGCACGAAGCGCAGATCCTTTGTCATGTGTTTCAGGGGGAACTGCACGGGATAATCATCCTGGCGCAGCATGTCTTTTTTGAGATTGAAAATGGGGCAGCCAAGGGGGCCTGCCAGGATGGTGTCAAGGACAAGGTCCGTGTCAAGGTGCAGCCGCCGGGCCAGGTTGACCGTTTCAGCGAGTCCCGCAATCATCACGCCCAGCAGAAGGTTGACCGTCATTTTCATGGCGGAACCCTGGCCGGCTTCACCACAGTAAACGACCTTGCGGCCCATGGTGAGCAGCAGGGGTTCAAGCGCACTCACCGCGTGCCGGGGGCCGCCCGCCAGAATGATCAGCGTCCCGTCAGTGGCTGGTTTCTTGGAGCCGGAGACCGGCGCATCAATAAAGGTTATATCGCCGGGAGTCAGGCACCGGGCAATGGTGGTGGTATATTCGGGCGACACGGTGCTCATGTTGACGAGAGTTTTGCCGGCCGTATTGACCGACAGAATACCGTTTGCACTGTAAAGAACCGCATCAGTTGCCTCGGGGCCGGTGAGCATGAGAATGATGATGTCGGCCCAGGCGGCCAGTTCGGCCGGAGAGGAAGCAGTCAGTGCGCCTTTATCGGCCAGTATGCCTGTTTTTTCCGGGGTTCTGTTGTAGACCATCAGGGCATGGCCGGCCTTCAGAATATTGGCGGCCATTGGCTCTCCCATGATGCCGAGCCCGATGAAACCGATTTTCTCCACCATCGCAGGAATCCTCCGTGATTAACGCTCCGTATTCATGCCGGAAATGGTCGTCATGACCGGGCTGAATGCGGCCTGTTGGAAACAGCCCGGGACAGAATTGCGAACATTCAAGCACGGGCTTGCCTGGTAACTTTTTTATAGGGGAATAGTACCGGATAACTGCGGCAAAATCCAGTTATTGAATTATGAAAATTTCCTGCCTTTCTGCTGCAGAAATTCAATGAGCTTCCGGTGTCCTGCCGGAAAGGCAAAACCCTTCAGGTCAGCGGCCGTTACCCAGCGGTATTCCTGGGCCCCATGCAAAACCGGTTCGGCCCTGCTGTCGAGAAGCTTGCAGAAGTAGCAGTGGAGCGTGACGCGGTAGATGGTATAGCTGTGCTGCACCGAGGTGATCTTTTTCAGGTTGCCGACGGCGAGCTCGGTCTCCTCCAGGTATTCGCGCTGCAGGGCCATCTCCGGGGTTTCGCCCGGTTCAAGGCGCCCGCCGGGGAATTCCCAGAGGTTCGCCCAGACACCACCGGGCTTGCGTTTCTGGATTAAAATCCTGCCCTGGTGTTCCAGGATGCCGGTGACCATTTCAATGAAAACAGTCGTGGGCGGTTTTTTCAGGACAGGTCGTTCAGCAACAATATCGAGATGGTATGCCACGCATTCTGGAGCAAGAGGACAGATCTTGCAGCGCGGGTTCCTGGGAAGGCAAATAAGAGCCCCGAGCTCCATCAGGGCCTGGTTGAACGCCCGGGCTTTACCCGGCGGCAGCAGCTCCGTTGCCTTCCGCCAGGTGAAGGTGGTGGTCTTCTTGTCC
>JAFDCC010000084.1 GCA_019312985.1 Deltaproteobacteria bacterium | reverse complement strand
GGCCGAGATTATCAGGGGATTCACCCGGACCCTTGATTTCAGGACACTGCAGCCGGGGGACCGCTTTACCGTAGCCCTTAAAGAGGACAGTTCCCTTGCCCGTGCGGCCTATGTCGCCGGGCCGCTTCACACCCATACCCTTCGCCGCGGTGATGACGGGTCCTACCAGACAGCCATCCAGGAGGTTACCCTGGAATACCGGGTCGAGCGGCTGGGAGGGGTTATCGACTCCTCGCTTTACACCGCTTTCACCTCCCTGGGAGAGGAGCCGAAGCTCATTCATGCCTATGCCGACATCTTTGACTCGAAGATTGATTTCAACACCGAGACCCGGACCGGCGACTCGTTCGAGCTTTTGCTGGAAAAGTACTACAAGGATTATGTTTTTGTCGGTTACGGCAAAATCCTCGCCGCCCGTTACCAGAATAAGGACGTCACCTTCGAGGGATTTCATTACTCCTCCGACACCACGCCGGGAGGCTTTTTCGATGCCACCGGAAAGGCGCTCGGCACGTGGTTTATCAGGTCACCGATTCCGTTTGGCCGGGTGACGTCCCGTTTTTCCATGAAACGCAAACACCCGGTCGACGGCGTTGTCCGGCCCCATCTCGGGGTTGACCTGGCCGCGCCGCGGGGAACGCCGGTCATGGCAACCGCCGACGGCAGGATCGAATTTATCGGCCGGCGGGGCGGCTTCGGCAAGACCGTCATCCTCAAGCATCACGGCGGCTACCAGACATATTACGGCCACCTGAGCAGCTATAAAAAGGGGCTCCGGAAGAACAGTCCGGTGACGCAGAAGGATATCATCGGCTACGTCGGCTCCACCGGCATTTCGACCGGACCGCACCTGGATTACCGCATCCAGGTCAACGGCGTTTTCAGAAATCCCTTTACCATAAAATTCCAGGCAAAAACCGTTCTCCAGGGAGAGGAGCTGGAGCTTTTCCACCAGGCCCGTTCCCGCACCGCGAGCCTCTTCGATTCCGACCCTGCCGGAAAAGTCCTGCAGGTGAAGCAGGTGACCCTGGACACCGGCCGGCCCATTACCTTCCTGTAGCACCTGATGTCTGCCTTTACCCCGTTCAACATTGTCCTGGTGGAGCCGGAAATCCCACCCAATACCGGGACCACGGCGAGGCTCTGCGGCGCCACCGATTCCGTCCTCCATCTCGTCAAACCCCTCGGGTTCAGCACCGACGACAAGCACCTGAAACGGGCCGGGCTCGACTACTGGGAACATGTCAGCATCGTCTACTGGGAAAGCCTTGATGATTTCCTTGCGGCCCAGGATGAACGGAAACTTTACTTTTTTACCAAGAAAACGGGAGAACCCTACACCAGCGTCCGGTACAGGCCGGGGGACTTTCTTGTTTTCGGCAAGGAAACGAAAGGCTTGCCAGAAGATGTCATAAGGATGTATAAAGACCGCTGCTATACCATTCACATGAGCAACCGGAAGATCAGGAGCCTGAACCTGGCCAATGCCGCCGGCATCGTCCTGTACGAGGCCCTGCGCCAGCAGTCAATCTGGTAAGGGCCGCTCCACCCCGAAAACATCCGGTTCTCCAGACAGACATGACAAACAGGGAAATCCCGCTACCGGAGGAAAATTCACATGCCCGACCGCATCTATAACTTCAGCGCCGGCCCGGCCACCCTACCCTACGAGGTTCTTACCCAGGCGGCAAAAGATATCGTCAATTTTCGCGACAAAGGCATTGGCCTCATCGAGATGAGCCACCGCAGCAAGGAGTTCATCGGGGTCGTCGACGAATGCGAAGCCCTGCTCCGCGAACTGCTGGCCATCCCGGCGGATTACAAGGTCCTTTTCCTGCAGGGCGGCGCCTCCACCCAGTTTGCCATGGTGCCAATGAACCTGCTGCGTCCGGGGCAGAGCGCCTGCTACCTCAACACCGGCACCTGGTCGAAGAAGGCGATAAAAGAGGCGCAACTTTTCGGCGCCGTGGATGTTGCCTACAGCAGCGAGGCAAGCAATTTTGACCACGTTCCTGCTCCCGCCGACTACACGGTCCCGGCCGCGACCGAGTACCTCTACTTTGTTTCCAATAACACCATTTTCGGCACCCAGTTTCACACCATGCCGGCGACGGAGAAGATCACGGTCTGTGACATGTCATCGGACATTCTCTCGCGGCCCGTCGATGTCAGCCGCTTCGGCATTATCTTTGCCGGGGCCCAGAAGAACATGGGCCCGGCCGGCTGCACCCTGGTCATCATCCGGGAAGACCTTCTTGACCGGGCGCCGGACACCGTCCCGACCATGTTCCGCTATAAAACCCATGCCGACAAGGGCTCCATGTTCAATACGCCGCCCTGCTTTGCCATCTATACCGTCGGCCTGGTGCTGCAGTGGCTGAAAAAACTCGGGGGGCTGACAGCAATCGAGAAGATGAACCGTGACAAGGCAGCCCTCCTCTACGATGCCATCGATGCATCCGATTTTTACCGGGGCCACGCCCGGAAGGATTCGCGCTCCCTGATGAACGTTACCTTCAACCTGCCGACCCCGGAACTCGAGGCAAAGTTTGTATCTGAGGCCACCGCGGCCTCCCTGGACGGCCTCAAGGGACACCGCTCCGTCGGCGGCTGCCGCGCCTCCATCTACAACGCCTTTCCGCGCGAAGGTGTGGAGAAACTGGTGGAGTTCATGGGGGAATTTGAGAAGAAAAACGGGTGAGAAAAAACAGGTTCCAAGGGGTCAAGGTTTCCAGGTGTCGAGGGTAAAAAGAATCTGCGGTTAAAAAAAGTCTTTTACCCTTGGCCCCTCGGCCCCTGGAAACCTTGAAACCTTCTCTTTTGTCCTTGAACCCTTGAGCCCTTGAACCCTCGGAACCTCGACCCCTTACCCTGACCCGTGAACTACGAAGGCAACATCATCCGGCCCCCGAGCGAGGCCAACTCCATCATCCTCAAGGTCACCGTCGGCTGTTCCCACAACCGGTGCACCTTCTGCGGAGCTTACAAGGATGTCCGTTTCCGGATCAAGGATGCACCAACCATCGATGCGGATATTGCTTTTGCCGCCCGTCACTGCAGGCGGCAGCACCGCGTCTTTCTTGCCGACGGCGATGCCCTGATAATCCCCACTCCGCGGCTGGAGGGTATTTTAGCACAGATCCGGCAGCAGCTGCCCTGGGTCAACCGAGTGAGCCTCTACGGCAATGCCCGGTCCATGCTCAGAAAAACCCCGGCCGAGCTCGCAAAACTGAAAGACCTCGGCCTCTACCGGCTTTACATGGGGCTTGAAAGCGGCCATGATCCCACCCTTGAGCATATCCGCAAAGGGGTCAACAGCGACCGGATGGTGGAGGCCGCGAAAAGGATCCGTGAAGCGGCGCTTTTTTTATCTGTCACCGTCCTGCTGGGCATTGCCGGGCGCAGCAACTCAGCCGTACATGCCAGGGAAACCGGCCGTATTCTCTCGGGGATGCAGCCGAACCAGATAGCGGCTTTAACCCTTATGCCCCTGGAAAATACACCCCTCTTCGAAGAGATGCGAACCGGTAAATTTAAGTTGCCAGACCAGGCAGGGATCCTGCAGGAACTGGGGCTGCTTGTTTCTGCCATCGATGTGGAGCGGGCCCAGTTCCAGGCCAATCATGCCTCAAACTACCTGCCCCTGTCCGGGCGGCTGCCGCGCGACAAGGAGAGAATACTGCAGGTCATCGGTGCAGGCCTGTCCGGCAGACAGCCGCTCACCACTGAATCACAGCGGGCCCTGTGAATTGTCATGGATAAAACCGATCTCACAAGCCTGCCCCTTCCCCGCCTGACTGAATTCCTTGTCAGTCTGGGAGTACCAAAATACAGGGGGACGCAGGTTTTTGCCTGGCTTTACCGGCCGCATATCACCGATTTTACTGAGATGACGGACCTGCCGCGGCAGCTGCAGCAAACCCTTGCCGAGCGGGCCTCCTTTGCCTGGCCCGAAATAGCCGGCGTAGAGCGTTCACGGGACGGAACGGTGAAGTATGGTTTCAAGCTCCGGGACAACAGCTACATCGAAGCAGTGCTGATTCCCGAGGAGGAACGGAACACCATCTGCGTCTCATCCCAGGTGGGATGTGCCATGGGGTGCGAATTCTGCCTGACCGGCT
>JAFDCC010000083.1 GCA_019312985.1 Deltaproteobacteria bacterium | reverse complement strand
GTTGAACAGATCATGCCCTGATGAGCCTGGTGCAAAGGAAAGAAATCGTGCAACGAGGACGGAAATACCCGGGGCGGACGCTCAGCAGCCTGGCGGCCGTACTCCTTCTGTTGGCCGCCTGTGCCGGCCGCCAGCCGGAAAAGAAAGAACCGCGGCTTTTTTACGCCGACCATGTCCTTGCAGAGGATACCGTCTGGTCCGGGGAGGTGGAGATTGAGGGTGTCCTTTTGGTGGGACGCAAGGCCACCCTGCGGATCAGGCCAGGCACCAGGGTCCGGTTCCGCAAAACCGACCGCGACAACGACGGTATCGGCGACGGCGAGATCCGCGTCCTCGGCCGCCTGCTGGCAGAGGGCACCCCGGGATTGCCCATCCTTTTCGAGTCGGCGGCAGCAAAGCCGCAGCCCCGGGACTGGTCCTACCTGCTGCTCTTTGCCTCGGGCAAGAAAAGTGTCATTGATCACTGCCGCTTCCGCCACGCCTTCTCCGGGGTGCAGGTCCATTTTTCCACGGCAACCATCAGCAATTCCCTCTTCGAGGCCAACAACGAGGGAATCCGTTTCGGCCGCGCCCGCCTTGCCATCACCAATAACCTGCTGGAGAATAACGACGTCGCCATCCGCTTTACCCGGATGGAAGGCCCGGTACAGATAACCGCCAACGAGATCCGCGCCAACCGGAGGGGGATTTTCCTGGTCCCTTCGGGCCAGAACATCCAGGACTTTTTCGAGCCCGACCGCAGCGGCCGGCCATGGAACACCGGCCGGCTCCTGATCACGGGAAACAACATCCACACCAATACCGACTACAACCTTTCCCTCGGCGCCAAGCAGCTCTGGGACTTGGATGTCAGCGGCAACTGGTGGGGCAGCAGCGAGCCGCGCTTGATTCAGGAGAAAATCTTTGATAAAACAGTTGACCCGGAGCTGGGCAGGGCGATTTTTCTGCCCTTTGCAGCAAAACCCTTTCCCGGGGCTGGAATAACAGACCGGGCCGGCAGTCGCTGAGGCGGGCTGCCCCTGCAGGGACAGCCGCTCCACCGTGCTTCGGCCTCCTTTGGATAAAACGATTACGGCATAACAGTTTACCAGTGCGATGAAAAGTATCACCTCCACCAACAGCAAGAGCCCGGCCCTGGTCATCGAGTACACCGACCCTGTTGAAGGTTTCAAGGGCTGGCTTGTCCGGGACCGCACCGACCACCGCATCTGCGCCGGGGGGCTCCGGGTCCAGGAGGGGCTCACCTGCTGGAAGCTCGCTGCCATGGCGCACAACATGACCTGCAAGATGCGGATTGCCGGCCTGCGGGTCGACGGGGCCAAGAGCGGCATCGCCTATGACCCGAGATCGCCGGGTAAAAGAGCGGCGGTCAGCCGTTTTCTGCAGGCGATCAGGCCCTATGTTGAATCCGCCTACTCCCTGGGCCCCGACCTCAACATGGAGATGGAGGAGCTTGAAGAGATCGGCCGGCAAACAGGGATCCCCTCCATAAAAATGGCGGTTGCCCGGGCCCAGGGGTGGGAACTCGACTATTTCCAGGAGCGCTATGCCGTTCTGCAACAGGATGCAGGAGGATGGCCCCTGGGGCGGCTCCGGGCCGGGCACGGCCTGGCGGCCGCCGTTCTCGCCGTCCTTGACTTTCTTGCCATAAACAGAAATGAGGCCCTTGTCGCCGTCCAGGGATTCGGCACCCTGGCAAAGGGCGCTGCCCTCTCCCTCCACCGGGCCGGGGTCCGGATAAGCGCCATTGCCGATATCGACCGGTGTTTTGTGGCGCCGCCCGGGGCAGGCCTCGACATCCCGGCCCTTCTGGCGGCAGGTTCCCTGGCCGCAGCTCCTCCCCGGGAAGGAGTCGGCGTCACGCCCTCAGCCGCCGTCACCGGAGTGGACTGCGATGTTTTCGTGGCCGCGGCCGTGGAAAACTCGATTCCCGCCGCCGCCGCCGCAAGCATGGCTGCCAGGGCAGTGGTGCCCGGCGCCAACCTGGCGGTTTCAGATGAGAGCCTTGCCATCTTCCAGGAAAGGGGCATCCCCGTTCTGCCCGATTACCTCGCGGGCTGCGGCGGTTCCCTCTCCATGGAGGGGCTGTTCGGCCCTTTACATCACCCCACCCCGCAGGAGGTCCTGGATCACGTGCAGGAGAAGATGGCTGCGATTGTCACCAGAGTGCTCCAAAAAAGCAGGCGCAATGGTGTGTCGCCGACAGCGGCCGCAGCAGAGCTCTGCCGGGGAAGCATGGCGGCCCCCGGCAACAGGCCCTACACCACTTCGTGAAGGCGGCATGTTTTCTGGGTATTGTGCCGCTTTTATTTCTTCTGATACTGGCAGGGAAGAATGAAAGCTTCGACAAGCCACGGTCACACCCTTGAAACCATTTTCCTTCTGGCAGCATCCCTGGTTGTTTTCCTGCTCTACAGCGTTTCCCTGGAGGGCGGTTTTGTTTTAGACGACAAGAACAATATCGAGAAAAACCCCTCCATCCGGATAACCCATCTCAGCGCGGCAGGACTGCACGATGCCGCCCGGCAATCCGTTTTGCCCACAAGGCCTGTCGCCAATATCAGTTTTGCCCTGAACCACCTTCTCCACGGCTACGATGTCAGGGGCTTCCGCCTGGTGAACGTACTGCTCCACATCGTTACCGGCATCATTCTCTACCGTTTCCTGGCCGCCTTGCTCGCCATACCCGCGGTGAGGAAACGCTACGGCCCCCCGGGGCTGGTCCCCCTGCTGGCAGCAGTCTTCTGGCTCGTCCACCCCGCCCAGACCCAGGCGGTGAACTACATCGTCCAGCGCATGGCCATCCTGGCCGCACTCTTTTACCTCCTCGCCCTATACTTTTATCTGAAGGGAAGGGCGGCTGCGGCCCCGCGGCAGCGTGTCCTATACTTCGGGGGCACGCTGCTGGCAGCCATTTTCGGTCTCGGCTCCAAGGAGACCGTCGCCATGCTGCCCCTCTTCTTCCTCCTCCTGGAATGGTATTTCCTGCGCGACCCGGAAAAGCCCTTCTCCGGCAAAATGGTCGCCGCAGCCGTTGTCTTCTGTGTTGCGGCCTGCTTTTTTGTTTTTCTCTACCTCGGCAAAAACCCGTTCGCCGCAATTGCTGCAAGCTACAGCGGCCGCGACTTCTCCCTCGGCGAGCGGCTGCTGACCCAGTCCCGTGTCGTCCTCTTCTACCTGGGCCTTCTCTTTTTCCCACTGCCGGCCCGGCTGAACCTCGAACACGACTTTCTGCTCTCCACCTCACTCCTCGCCCCCCCGGCGACGCTGCCGGCCATGGCGCTGATCTTATTTCTTCTGGTGCTGGCGCTTATCCGGGCTAAAAAAGACCCGCTCCTCTCCTTTGTCATCCTCTGGTATTTCGGCAACCTGCTCATCGAGTCATCGGTCATCGGCCTGGAATTAATCTTCGAGCACCGGGTCTATCTGCCCGCCATGCTGGTGGTTCTGCCGATTTTCCTGCGGGCCCGCACCATCCTGCCGGCCGCGCTGCCCCGGGCTCTCCTCCTTGTGGGGCTCTTCAGCTGCCTTCTTCTCTGGACCTATCAGCGCAACACGGTCTGGGCCGACACCGTCAGTCTTCTTTCGGACAGCGTCAACAAGGCACCGGCCAGCTACCGGGCTCACCTCAACCTGGGGATCGCGCTGAAGAACCGCGGCCGCCTCGATGCGGCCATCGACAGCTATTACAAGGCTCTGTCAGTGAAAGGAGACTACGTGGAAGGGTACTACAACCTTGGCAACGCCCTCATGCTCAAAAACGACTTCCGCGGAGCGGCGGCGAATTATTTCAAGGCCCTGGCGTTAACCCCGGCCGATGTGGACACGCACTACAACCTCGGGTATACTCTGGCCAAACTCCGGCGCTTTGACGAGGCCGTCTACCACTATTCGGAAGCGATCAGGCTTCAGCCCGACTTCATGGAAGCCCGCCGCGAACTGGCTGAACTGAGACGCTCAATGCAAAAACTCTACAGAAAGCAAAAACCGGCCGAGTAACATGAAATCCGCCCATCCCCAGACCATTATCCCCAACCTGTCGAAAGCGGTTCATATTTTCCTGCTTGCCGCTATTGTCTTTCTCGCCTACGGCAGCAACCTGGACGGCGCCTTTATCTTTGACGACTCACGCATCGAGAACAACCCCGCGCTGCACATTACGGATCTCTCCCTCGACAGCCTCTCCCGGGCGGCCCTGGAGAGTTCGCCGAAAACCAGGCCCGTGGCCCACTTGAGCTTTGCCCTGAACTACTATTTTCACGGCTTTGAGACCAGGGGCTACCACCTGGTCAACATCTGCATCCATGCCCTGGCCGCGGTCGTCCTCTTTCTTTTTCTGGAGACGACCCTGAACCTCCACCCCCTGCGGCGCAGGTACGGCCCCGGCACCTGGCTCGCCTTTGGAGCCGCCCTCCTCTGGGCTGTCCACCCCCTGCAGACCCAGTCGGTCACCTACATCATCCAGCGGATGAACAGCATGGCAACGCTCTTCTATATCCTGGCCCTCTACCTCTATGCCCGGGGGCGGCTCGCCAGAGGAACGGGGGGGAAGTGGCTCCTCTTTGGTACCACGGCCCTTGCCGGCATCCTGGCCCTGGGCTCCAAGGAGACGGCGGCCACCCTGCCCTTTTTTGTCTTTCTCTACGAGTGGTATTTTTTCCGGGACCTCAGCCCCGCCTGGCTGACCCGCCAGATAATTCCGGCGGCCATGCTTTTCGCCGCCCTCACGCTCCTTGCGGTCTTCTACCTCGGGGCGAATCCCGTCGATTACATAACCGGGTCTTATGGCAGCCGCAGCTTCACCCTGGCCCAGCGGCTTCTCACCGAACCCCGGGTCGTCCTTTTCTACCTGAGCCTTCTGCTCTTTCCCCATCCGGGCCGCCTCAACCTCGACCACCATGTCATTGCCTCCACCGGGCTGTTCTCCCCCCCTTCGACCCTTTTTTCAGCCCTGGCCCTGCTCCTGCTCCTGGCAGCAGCAATAGGCACCGCCCGGCGCTGGCGCCTCTTCTCCTTCGCCATCCTCTGGTACCTGGGAAACCTCGTGATCGAGTCCTCGTTTATCGGCCTCGAGCTTATTTTCGAGCACCGCAACTACCTGCCGTCCATGTTTCTGATCCTTGCGGCAGTCACATTTTTCCGTGATGTTGTGAAAAAACCCCGGGCACAGATCGCCCTGCTGTCCGCGGCTGTCCTGCTTTTTTCCTTCTGGACCTTCGAGCGCAACAAGGTGTGGCGGGACAGGATCACGCTCTGGTCCGATGCCACGGCCAAGTCACCGGCGAAGGCCAGGCCGCACAGCAACCTCGGCATCGCCCTGAAAAAGGCAGATCGCCTCGACGAGGCGATCTTTCACTTCTCGGAAACCATCCGCCTGGACCCGCAATTCTACGAGGCCTACAACAACCTGGCCAACACCTACGTGCTCCAGGGGCGCTACGAGGAGGCCATTGCCAACTACAGAAAGGCCATTGCGATCAAACCGACCCACCCCATCCTGCACCGCAGCCTTGCCAACGCGCTCTATGACACCTGGCAACTCGAGGAGGCGCTTCTCCATTACCGCGAAACGGTGCGGCTGAACCCCATGGACCTGGAGGCCCGCCAGAATCTGGCTTCTGTCGAGCGGCTGCTGCGGGCGCAGCGGGCCCGGCAAAAACCGGCCCCACAATAACGGGATTCGGCAAAAATGCAGCCGCTGCCGCCTGATAGCGGCGCCCAATGTTCCGCCGATGTTTTTTCTAAAGGGGCCGCCCTGCTCTGAAGCGGCAATACCCAACTATTCCAAGTGCTTGCATTTACCCCCGCTTCTGTTAAAGTAGAAAATTCCGACTTTCCGGCTTTTGACAAGAGGACACCTCTATGCCCGCACACCCCATCGACTTCGAGATCCAGGCCGGCTTATACGCCACGCCGGAACTGGCCGCCATCTTTGACGAGAAGAGGAGATTCAACCGCTGGCTGCAGATCGAGGCGGCCCTGGCCGAAGCCCAGGGAGAGCTGGGCCTTATTCCGGCTCCGGCGGCCGCTGCCATTGCGGCCCACGCCAGCCTGGAAAAAATCGACCTGGCATTTGTCGCCGCCGCGTACGGCGGCAGCCGCAACTCCCTTGTCCCGCTCCTGCAGGGGCTGCAGAAGGTGTGCGGCCCGGAGCACGGCGGCTATGTCCATTTCGGCATCACGACCCAGGATGTCCTCGATACGGCCGGGGTTCTGGAACAGCAGGAAACACTCGGTGTTATCGGCCGGGACCTCAAACGGCTGGAAGAGCTCCTCTGCGACCTGGCCCGGACCCACCGCGCCACGCCGATGATCGGCCGGACCCACGGCCAGCAGGCGATGCCCATCACCTTCGGCCTCAAGGTCAGCACCTGGGCCGCCGAGGTGCACCGCCACAGAGAGCGGCTTGCCGCCCTGAAGCCGAAAGCAGCCGTTCTCCAGCTCGGCGGGGCGGTCGGGACCATGGCGGCCCTCGGTCCCCGGGCTCTCGAGGTTGCCGAGCGCACCGCGGCCAGGCTCGGGCTTGCAACCCTTTATCCCGCCTGGCACACAACGCGGGACATTGTCGGCGAAACGGCAGCCTTTTACGGCCTCGTCGGTTCCACCCTGGAAAAGATCGGATCCGAGATCGTCCAGCTGGCAAAGACCGAGATCGGCGAGGTTGCCGAAACCGCACCGGGCCGGGCTCCGAGCAGCAGCACCATGCCCCACAAGAACAATCCGGTTGACAGCCAGCGCATTGCGGTCCTGGCCCGGCACGCCCGCGCCCTGGTGCCGGTGGTGCTGGAAGCCATGGTGCATGAGCACGAGCGTGATCCCCGGGCCCTCTGGTCCGAGTGGCTTGCCGTCCCCCAACTTGCCATCTACACCGGCACGGCCCTGCATCTCCTTGTCACTGTTCTTGAAAACCTGGAGATCCGGACCGGCCGGATGCGGGAAAACCTCTACCGGCAAAAGGATCTCGTTGTTTCGGAATGGCTGCTCTTCACCATGGCGCGGGCGAAGGGCAAGAGCTGGGCCCGAAAGAAAGTCGAGACCCTCTTGGCAACTGCCTCTGCGCGGCAACCTCCACTGCAGGAAATCCTGCGCCAGGATCCCGAAACTGGCCCGCTTATTGCAAAAGAAAAGCTGGAATGTTTCGAGAAGCCGGAACTTTACTGCGGCCTGGCAACAGCAATCGTCGACCGGACCCTCCAGGATATAGCACCAGGGCAGCGAAACGAACCCGAAAACCAATAACTATGCACTGCACCTCTTTACACAGCCATATTGCCGACTCCAGGTTTTTCCGCGCCGGCTACAGCACCGAAGAGTCACGGCAGATTTTCTGCGACCTGGCCCGGCTGCAGCGCTGGCTCGATGTCGAGACGACCCTGGCCACGAGCCAGGCCAGCCTCGGGATGATCCCCCTTTCAGCGGCCGAGGAACTCACCGGGACGGGGCAGCTTGCCCTCCTTGACCTCAAGGAGGTGGCTGCGGGCATCCGCACCACCGGCCACTCCCTTGTCCCGCTTCTCTCCGCCTGGCAGAAGGTGAGCTCGCCGGCGGCGGCCGCCTACATCCATTACGGCGCCACGACCCAGGACATCCAGGACACGGCCCAGTCCCTCGAAATCCGTGAGGTTCTGGCCCTGGTCGAGCGCGATGTTCATCTCATTATCAGGGAACTCATGGAACTGGCGCGCCGGAACCGCACCCTGGTCATGGTGGGCCGGAGCCACGGCCAGCACGCCCTGCCAACCACCCTGGGCCTGAAGGTCGCCGTCTGGCTCGACGAGATGCTCCGCAACGGGGAGCGCCTGCAGGAATGCCGCAAACGGGTCCTGGTAAGCCAGCTCTTCGGCGGGGTCGGCACCATGGCCGCCTTCGGGGGCCAGCCCCTGGAACTCCTGGCGGAATTCTCCAAAAGGCTCGGCCTGTCGGCGCCGCGCACCGCCTGGCATTCCGCCCGCGACCGGCTGGCGGAACTGCTCTCCTTCATGGCGATCCTGGCCGGGACCCTTGGAAAAATTAGCAACGAGATCTGCCAGCTGGCCCGCAACGAGATCTGCGAACTGGAGGAACCTTTTCATGCCGGCAAGATCGGCAGCTCGACCATGCCCCACAAGCGCAACCCCGAGCTGTGCGAGCAGGTGGTCGTCCTCGCCCGGCTCATCAAAAACCAGGCCGCCGCCGGCTTTGACTCTCTCATCAGCGAGCATGAAAGGGACTACCGCACCGTCAGGCTCGAGTGGGTATCGGTGCCGGAGGCCTCGCTCATGCTCTGCAGCGCCCTGCAGTCCGTCAAGG
>JAFDCC010000082.1 GCA_019312985.1 Deltaproteobacteria bacterium | reverse complement strand
GAAGCCGACAAGTAATTTTCTGCCTCCTGATTTTTCCGGATTCTTTCCGCCAATACAGCTATCGTTTTTTTGCCTTTGTCTTGAAACGGCAGGGAATTTTCTGATGAGTGACCGCAGCGGCCATGATTTCGTGGTCGGATGTTCTTGCTGCCGGGGCGCGAATCTGCATAAATTGTATTAATGACTTTCCTCCCATGGGGGATGTGTGATAAACTCACCCGGTAAATAAGCATTACGGGGTGGAAAATGATTATGACAGACAAAGAACTGAAGCTGCTGGATGATTGGATTGCCCTGCACCGGGAGATCGAGAAAATCGAGGCGGAGCTGGACACCCTGGCCGACAAGCTGAAGAAGGTCAGCCGCCGCCTGTATGCCGGAAAATCCCGGGCAATGCTGGAGGAGTTTTCTGCATTTCTCGACAGCGAGATAAAAAAACTCGAAAGGAAGAAAGACAGGGAAAGGATAAACCAGCTGAAAAGCTTACAGAAGCTTGTTGCCCATGATATCTACATTGACACCCTGGTTGAACAGGATATCGACATTGAGGAGCAGGGGACGGATATTGACCTGGCTGATTACCGGGGGGACTGAAAGGCAGCAGGACAAGTAACAGGAACGCAAGAAAAAAATACCACTTTTCAATGAAAAGTGGTATTTTTGCCTGCTATAAGAAATTTTTGACATAAAAATCAAAATTTCCCGGATTGATTTTAAGCTATTGGCTGGCATAATTTTTTGAGTTTCGGTTATAAGCGATGTGGCCAGGCGGGGAAGCTTCACAAGCATCCTGCCGTGTGGTTTCATCATTTCAAGAAAGATCTTTCGGAAAAAAGGGTCTTGCAAAAAAACAAGCAAATGGAGGGCAGAATCATGTTCAAGAAAACAAGCTTTCTCGTAGCAGGTTTACTGGCAATTGCCTTAATCGCGGCTCCACTGGCAGCTATGGCCAAGGACAGGCTTGCCTTTTCAGGTGGCCCTGAAGGCGGAACATTTCAGTATTTTTCCAACGGTATTGCGACCCGTCTCTCCAAAAACATCGACAATCTCGAGGTCTCCAACATGGCTTCCGCCGGGTCGCTTGAAAATCTCCGCCGGGTAAATTCCGGTGACGCGGATTTCGGCATCGTCTATTCCGGTGACACCTATCTCGGCCGCAATGGCAGGCTGACCCAGGATACAAGGGAGTACAAGAACGTCAAGGCCATGGCCTATCTGTACGGTGCCCCGGCCCACCTCATTGTCAAGGCTGGCAGCGGCATCAACGAGGTCAATGATCTGGTCGGCAAGCGTGTGGCGGTCGGCGGTCCCGGTTCTGGCGCAGCCGGCGCAGCCCAGCGTTATTTTACCTCCCTCGGTATCTGGGACAAGATGAATGTCGAGTTTATCGGCTATTCCAAGGCGGCTTCAGCCCTCGGTGACAACCTGATAGACGCCATGTGGGTCTTTGCCGGCTATCCGAACTCTTCGGTCATCCAGGCAGCTGCCAGCAACAAGATCAAACTGCTCAATGTTGTTGAGGCCGGCAAAAAGGCAGGATTTTTCGAAGACTATCCTTTCTACACCGAGCTTACCATTCCTGCCAACACTTACAGCGGCGTTGATTATGACACGCCCTCCTTCCAGGATTCCGCCCTCTGGGTTGCAGGCGATCATGTAAATGCGGACATCGTTTTCAAGGCGCTGGCTGATATCTATTCCAAGGAAGGCCTCGGCTACATGGTCAAGGTCAAGAGTACTGCCAAGGCCATGTCCGTGGAAGGCGGCCTGAACGGTATCGTAACCCCGGTCCACCCGGGCGCCCAGAAATTCTGGGAAGAAAAAGGCCTGACCCTTACCGCCGATCAGAAATAAGGTGAAGGCAATTATTTATTCTGCATAAACGGGGCAGCAGGCATTGAGCCTGCTGCCCCGTTTTTATTAAAATTGACGAGCGAGGGCTGCATTCATGTCTGAAGACCTTGAGAAAGAGATTGGGAGCATTGACGAAAAAGACCAGAAGAAGCTCAAGGAGCTCGTCGAAAAGGACGCCAAAAGCGCTCGGAAGCCCACCGGAGTGTGGAACTGGATCACAGCCCTGCTGGGGGTTTCCATGGTGCTTTTTTATTTTTACACGGCAGGGATAACCACGGTTGCCACCCAGTATCACCGTGGAGTCTATGTCTTTATCACCTATGTCCTGGTCTTTCTCCTCTATCCGGCCGGCAAACTCTATATGCGCATACCGCTCACCCTTTTCACCGGGTTTGTCATTTCGGCGCTCATCGGCTTTTTCTTTTTTTACGGCGGGGACCCGGTGGCATTCCATGATCGCCTCCTGATGGTAAACAGCGCCTGGCGCAACGACGGTTTCGGCGCAGCACTGTCCGAAGTTTTTACATTATGGGCCTTTGGTCTCGGGTCGGTCATTATTGCAGCAGTTCTCCTGTTCGTTGACAAAAAAATGGCAGAAAAGTGGGAAGAAAACCCGACACTGTCTGACATCCTGTTGGCCCTGATCTCTGCTGGCGTCATATTCTACTGGATTAAGGAGTTTGAGAATCTCAACTACCGGGCCGGTGCTGAAACAGAACTGGATGCCATGATCAGCATTATCGGTGTGCTTGTGTCTCTGGAAATCTGCCGCAGGGTTTTGGGATGGTCCATGACCTTTATCGGTATTTTTATGCTTTGCTACGCTTATTTCGGGCCCTATTTCCCGGAAGTCATTGCCCATAGGGGATTCGGATTCGAACGCTTAAGCAATGCGCTTTACCTGTCTACAAACGGCGTGTTCGGGGTTATGGCCAATGTTCTGGCCACCTATGTTATTTTGTTTATTTTTTTCGGGGCCTTTCTTCACAAATCGGGGGCCGGAAAATTCTTCATTGACCTGCCCATGGCCCTTGCCGGCAAAACAGTCGGTGGGCCGGCCAAGGTGGCGGTCATCGCCTCCGGCCTCTTTGGTTCGGTATCAGGAAGTGCCATTGCCAATACTGTTTCCACCGGTGCCTTTACCATACCGCTTATGAAACGGGCCGGTTTTAAGCCGCATGTGGCCGGCGCCATTGAACCAGCTGCCTCCATCGGCGGCATGTTCATGCCCCCGATCATGGGGGCCGGCGGCTTTCTCATGGCGGAACTGACGGAAACCCCCTATGCCTATATCATGATGATTGCTGTATTTCCGGCACTGCTTTACTTCTTTTCCGTCTTCTGTATGATCCATTTTGAGGCCAAAAAGCACAATATCCAGGGAATTACCGAAGAGAACATGGACCACTGGACAGTTGTCCTGAAGCGCGAATGGTACTTTTCCCTACCCCTTGTGATCATAACAGTTCTGATGATCATGGGGCGCTCGCCGGGATATTCAGCTTTCTGGGCCACGATTTCCTGTATAGCTATCAGCTGGGTGAGGAAGGAGACCAGGATGGGGCCCAAGGAGATCTGGGAGGCCATTCTGACCAGCGACCGGAACACCCTAATTATCGGCGCCACCCTCGGCGTGATCGGCATAATCGTCTGCACCATATCGCTTACGGGCATCGGGCTCAAGT
>JAFDCC010000081.1 GCA_019312985.1 Deltaproteobacteria bacterium | reverse complement strand
TTGTTGCTGCTGCCGGGCTTTTTTTCATAAATTTCCCTGCTGCAAGTGACACGCCGCGGAAACGTCCGGAAGTGTCGATTGTACCCCCTGTACCGGGAAGGCATAATTTCGTTACAGCACCTTATATAACAAAATGGAGGCTGATACAAACACAAGATACGAAGATACGCGGGAAAGACTTCAGATCTGAAGGTCGCGCAGAAAAGGCGGGAGACGGTGCTTGTCCACCGAGCGGCGCCAGCGCCTGATATATTTTTGCCGCAGGCCACCGCTGTTTTCCGGGGTGACCCGGGCCTTGTCAAAATCCACCAGGTAGACGCGGCCCCGAGGATCAACCAGGACATTGCCCGGGTGAAGGTCCACGTGGTGCACGTGGTTGCCGGCCAGGGCCGCGGCCTGCTTTCCCGCCTGCACCAGGGCTGCCGCCGCCCGGTCCGGCTCCGCCTGGGCCAGCTCGGCCAGGGTAATGGCGTTGCCGATCGCCCGGGTAACAAGCCAGGCCCGGTAGAAAAGCCCGCCGCTCGTGGCAAATGCCACCGGCTCCGGCACCTGCACCCCGGATTTGTGCAAAGAGAGCAGGAGTTCATACTCCGCCCGGCACCTCGTGGTGCCGGTATTGAGGTAGGTCTGCTTCAGCAGGTTTTGCACCAGACCGCCCCGGAAGTACTTCTTCACAACCACGGGGCCGATGCCCTCAAGCTCTGTCCGCAGCACCTCCTTCCTGCCGCCGAGGGCCGGGCCGGAGGCTGCCGCCGCCGGGGGCTGCCGGAACACGGAGACCAGGAAACGCATCTGCCCTTCCGTCAGGCCGGTTTCAGAACCGATATGAAATCCCTGGTATGTTTCGACGGTTGTCATATGGTGTTACAAATTTATGCTGTCACACCCTACAGGTGCATATTGTTTTTTTGATTACTCCCATGCCTTTAAACCGGCAACTGTAAGATTCTTTTTAAGTTGCCCTGTGAAAATCAGCCGTTATAGAGTCATGGGCCATTTGTCTTGATAAAACTTCGCTGCAGACCCTGCAACTAGTTTTTGTTTATTTTACAGAGATTTTCCCTTTGGATTTTTATGCGGATAAAATTGTGATTCAGTTTACAATCGGCTTATGTTTTTCCCGGGAATATCCTGAAGCTATCCTGGTTGCCACCTGTCTTTCCCCACGGAAGTGATTGCAGGTTGGATGATTTCAGGATAAAGAGAGTAATGGCGAGGTGGCCATTTGAACATTCCAAAACAAACCAGGAAGTTATTTCCTTTTTCATCATATCAAGATGTATTAATGCCCCGAAGGCTGAACACAGAAAAGCTGTGTGGAATCTGATAAGAAAAAGAGCACATAAGGGAACAGTTCCCATAACTGTTGAGGTCAAGCAGCCGCGCGAAGCTCTCCAGTATATCTACTGTATAGAAAAGAGACCACTGCGCCTGATATTGCCTGCTGCCATGCTTCGCATGCAGGGAGCCTTCGTTTATGGTCCTGGCCATCCATTTGTCATGGCCTTGCAGCATGGCCCGGAAAAACTGGAAGAGTTCTATTCCGGTTTTACGCCCCGCAACATAGCGGAAATGTACGCCATCCCTTTGAGCAACAAGGCTGGTGAAGATCTTCCACCCTGGGAACTTCCATGGCTTTTACGCCTTGCGCGGACTGCCCCAAAGGGAGAAAGGGGATTAACCGTTGACGATGGTGTTTCTTTCTACGGCCCAGCTACCGGGAAAAAGGTTTCACTTGAATACGAGCGCCTTCAGAAAACAGCTTTATCTATCAAAACAAAAGGGTACCAACCGGATCGATATGGAGACATCGAGGGGCACTTCATGACGGACGGACAAAATGTCTGTTTTTTTGTGAGGGGCGGGAAACACCGGGCAGCAGCCCTTGCTTTCCTGGGCCATGAGAAGATACCTGTCAGATTGCGGCGGTCATGGCCGCTGGTGATTGATGCCCGGAGTGCCCGGGACTGGCCCCTTGTTGCCGAAGGGAAGATTGACGCCGATCTCGCAGTAGACATTTTACAGGCATATCTACGAGGGAAGGATGGCTAAACATTTACGCTCGAAATATTCGGGAGAAGTTGCAGCAGATTATGACAAAAAGCGCTCATCTTCGAAAAGATGGGCCAATGAAACCGCAGTCTTCCAGGATTTTCTTTCACAGGTTAATCCTGCCACAGTCCTCGATTGTCCCTTTGGAACGGGCCGCTGGATATCGCATTACGACTTATCCAAGGCATCGGTAATAGGTATAGACGTGTCAACCGATATGCTGCAACAGGCTTATGCGAAAATTCAAAGACCCGAATCATACAGGCTGATCGCCGGCAGCATATTCGATTTTGATTTTAACAGGATAACGGTCGATCTCATCGTTTGCACCCGCTTTCTCAACTGGGTCCGGCATGAAAGAGCCAGGGAGGCTTTATCCTGTCTGAGCCGGGCGGAAGCATCATCCATGATTGTCGGCTGCAGTGTAATACCAAGGGAAAAATCAAACTCAGGTAAAACTCTTATGAAGGCTGCCCTTCAATGGCGGAACTTTCAAAAGAGAAAAAGCTC
>JAFDCC010000080.1 GCA_019312985.1 Deltaproteobacteria bacterium | reverse complement strand
TTTTGGCTCCCATGGCGGCTTCCACCACGTACTCGAGGCAGGTCTTGCCGTGAAAGTCCATGTAGGGCTGGAACTCGCCGCCGACCAGCTTGGCGCCGCGGGTCCCGGCGCCGATGAATAAAACTTCCTGGCTCATGTTTCTCCTATGCCTGGTTCACGGTGCTGAGCGCCGTGAACGTTTCGATTGCCCTGAAGATTTCCTCATCATCACCCACCTTAAACCACCGGATCTCCGGGTCGCTGTTGAACCAGGTATACTGCCGCTTGGCATAGTGGCGTGTATCCCTGGCCAGCTTTTCCAGGGTTTCCTCCCAGGACCATGTTCTGTCGAGAAAATTGAGCATGTGACGGTAGCCGATGGACTGCATGGCTTTCAGTTCCGGGCCATACCACAGGGCCAGCAGTTTTTCCACCTCGGCCAGCAGCCCCGCCTCGACCATCTGCGCCACCCGCTTATCGATGCGTTCATAGAGTTCGCGGCGGGGCCGGGTCAGGCCGATCTTCAGGGCATCGTAGCGGCAATCTTTTCTTCGCTGCGCCGCCAGGTGGCGGGACCAGGGGATTTCGGTGGAGTAAAAAATTTCCAGGGCCCGGAGAAGCCGCTGGGTATCGTTTGGGTGGATGCGGGCCGCAGACTCCGGGTCCACCTTCTGCAGTTCCGTGTGGAGGGTTTCATTGCCCTCTGTCTCTACCCTTTGGCGCAGCTTATCTTTCAACCGGGCTTTTTTACCAGCAGCTGCTTCTGCCCCGGTCTCATCTTCCGGTGGGGTATCGTGAAAAACCCCTTTCAGCAGCCCCCTGAAGTAAAGGCCGGTGCCGCCGGCCAGAAGCGGGGTTTTTTCTTTTTCACAAATGATCCGGATTGCCTCCTCTGCATCATGAATAAAACGGCCGAGGGTGTAATGGTCGTCGGGGTCGACGATGTCGATCAAGTGGTGCGGGACCCGGCGCCGTTCCGCCGGGGTCGGCTTGGCAGTGCCGATGTCCATGTGGCGGTAAACCTGCATGGAGTCAACGCCGACGATCTCGCAGGAAAACGCTTCGGCAATCGCCAGGGCAAGTTCGGTCTTGCCGACAGCGGTTGGACCGCACAGGATGATGATTTTCACTTTAGAGTCACTCATGGAATATTAAGCTTAATCCAGGACAATCTGGCCTACAAGGGCGGCGTACTTTTTCGGGCCGATTCCGGCCACCTGCAGCAGCTCCTCCGTTTTTCCAAACGGGCCGTGCTCCATCCTGTGGCGGACGATTCTTTCCGCCAGTACCGGGCCGATGCCGGGAAGTGAAACGAGGACATTTTTATCGGCGCGGGTTATGGGAATGGGCTGAAAGAAAATATTTGCCACGCCAGGTGGCAGAGAGTCAGGGAGGAACGTGTTGCCGTCGTGGCGGACCGCCTGCACCGGTGATTGCGGATCCATCCCTTTTGCAGCGGCGGCAGCAAGGCCTTCCCCCCAGGAAACGTTTTGCAGTTCATCCGCTGAAAAACGGTAGAGCCCGTCCTTTAGTTCGGGCGAACCGGTGACCCAGACATACGTCCCCGGTGATTCAGCGGGTGTTTGGGCGCTGCTGCGGTAAAGAGTGCTCTGCCGGCCGAAAAAGACGCCGGCCCCGAGAATAAGCAGGGCCAGGACGAGGAAAACAGGAACAGGGCCTGCACCGTTTTGCTGCAGTGACCGCTCTGCCAGCTGCAGAGAGGGATCATCCCTATTCCCTGCCTTTTGCATCCTTCATGAGTTTGTAGGTGATAGAGTCGACCAGCGCCTGCCAGCTTGCCTCGAGAATGTCGTGCGATACCCCGACGGTGCCCCATTCCGAATCCTCGTCGCGGGACTGGATGAGGACGCGGACCCGGGCGCCGGTGCCGTGTTCACCGGCGAGGACCCTGACCTTGTAATCCGTCAGCACCATGTTTTTCAGGTTGGGGTAGAAGCGGGTCAGGGCCTTGCGCAGGGCCTTGTCCAGGGCGTTGACCGGTCCTTCGCCAAGGGCGGCGGTGTGTACCTCCCCCTCGCTGCCGACGACAATGCGGATGGTCGCCTCATCCTGGCTTGGCTCGTCCATGCTGGTTTTTTGGCTGATGACCCGGAATCCCTTGAGGTCGAAGTAATGGTGCCGGGTGCCCATGGCCTTGCGCATCAGGAGCTCGAAGGAGGCCTCGGCCCCCTCGTACTGGAACCCCTGGTTTTCCAGCTTCTTCAGTTCTGTCACGATGGCGCTGACCACCGGGTCCTTGCTGTCGAGGTTGAGCCCGAGTTTCTTGGCCTTGTGCAGGACGTTGCTCTTGCCGGACTGGTCGGAGATAAGGATGCGCCTGACGTTGCCCACCTTTTCCGGTTCAATGTGCTCGTAGGTGATGGGGTTGCGCTCCACCGCCTGGACGTGGACGCCGCCCTTGTGGGCAAAGGCGGATCTTCCTACGTAGGGCTGATACTTGTTGTGCGGCAGGTTGGCAAGCTCGTTGACGAAACGGGCCGTCTCGTAAAGGTGGCTCAGTTTTTTGCCGGTATTGACCTGGCACTGCATCTTGAGAACCAGGCCGGGAATGATGGAGGTGAGGTTGGCATTGCCGCACCGTTCGCCAAAGCCGTTCATGGTCCCCTGGACATGGATAATCCCCTGGGCCACCGCAACGAGCGAGTTGCCGACCGCGGTTTCCGAGTCATTGTGGGCATGCACCCCGAGGGGGATGTTCCGGCCCTTTGCGGCGAAGTGGCTGTTGACCGCCTCGATGATCGTGGGGATCTCGTTCGGCAGGGTGCCGCCGTTGGTGTCGCAGAGGACGAGACATTCGGCCCCGCCTGCCACGGCGGCGTCGAGGGTTTTCAGGGCGTATTCCCGGTTCTGCTTGAAGCCGTCGAAAAAGTGCTCCGCGTCGTAGAAGAGGTGCTCGACATGAGGCTTGAGGTACTGGAGGGAGTCGGTGATGATGGTGATATTGTCCTCCAGCGAGATGCGGAGGGCGTCCCGAACATGGACGTCCCATGTCTTGCCGAAAATGGTAATGCCCGGTGTTTCTGCGGCGACGAGGGCCTGCAGGTTGGCATCCTTGTCCGGCGGATTCTTGAAATTCCGGGTGGAGCCAAAGGCGGTCAGCTTGGCGTGCTTCAGGGTTTGACCCTTCATGAGGTTGAAGAACTCCACCGCGCTGGGGTTGGAACCGGGCCAGCCGCCCTCGATGAAATCGATGCCGAGGTCGTCCAGCTTGTGGCAGATGCGGACCCTGTCCTCCACCGAGAGGTTGAAATTTTCAGCCTGGGTGCCGTCCCGCAGTGTCGTGTCGTATATCTCTACCTTGTGTGCCATGATTTCCTGTCGATTTCTTATTGCATAGTTCTTAATTCTTATTTGTTATTTCTTATTGGGTATTGCACTGCTTCGAACTTGTTAATGGTGAATTGTGAATGGCTAATGGTTAATGGTGAATAGTTAATGATGAATTTCTTTTTTTTTACCTTGAGACCTTGTCCCTTGGAAACCAGTCTTTCTGTCATTTCGAACGGCC
>JAFDCC010000079.1 GCA_019312985.1 Deltaproteobacteria bacterium | reverse complement strand
GAGAAAAGAACCGACATCCTTGAAAACCAGACAAAGCAGGTCGCCCTGCTGCAGGCCGAGAATGTAGCCGCCGCCAAAGAGTACCTCCTGCAGGGGCAGGACTACTATTACCGCAACATCTTTCCCGGTCCGGCTGCCAAGGCAAAGGTTGCCGTGTACCTTTCCTTTGACAATACCGCGGCCGCCAACCTGGGGCTGCCGCTGCCGAAAGGCGTAATGCGGATCTACAAGCAGGACAGGAGCGGCTCGGTTCAGTTCGTCGGCGAAGACCGCATCGACCACACCCCTGAAAACGAGACGGTGCGGCTGCAGCTCGGCCATGCCTTTGACATTACGGCGGAGCGCACGCAGACGGATTTTAAAAAACTTGCCGGCTTTGCAAAATATAACTATGTCTTTGAAAGCGGCTACCGGGTTGCCCTGAAAAACGGCAGGGACGAAGCGGTGGAGGTCAGGGTGGTCGAACCGATGCCCGGCGACTGGGAAATCCTCTCCGAAAACCACGGCCACAGAAAGACCGGCGGGTCCGAGGCGGAGTGGAAAATCGACGTTCCGCCAAAGGGTGAAACGGAACTGCTCTACCGGGTCAAGGTAAAATTCTAGCGTACTGTTCCATGGTTACCATTGGCGTTCTTTCCGATACCCACCTCCTGGAGCCCGACGGCTGGTTCAGAAGAAAAGCGGCCAGCTGCTTTGCCGCAGCCGACATGATCTTCCACGCCGGCGACCTGACGAGCCTCTCGGTCCTCGAGGCTTTTGCCGGCAAGCCTGTTTATGCCGTCCATGGCAACATGTGCGGCCCCCGGACCAGGAACTCCCTGCCTGAAAGCAGGATAATCGAGGTGGGCAATTTTCGCCTTGCCCTGGTCCACGGCGCCGGCTTTCTTTACAATATGGAAGAGAGGCTCTTCGATCGCTTTGCGCCCGTCGACTGCATTGTCTACGGCCACACCCACAAGCCCGCCTGCCGCCGCTTCGGCCCGACCCTCATGGTCAACCCCGGCTGTTTCGCGGCAACAGGCCGCCATGGCGCACCAGGCACCTATGCCATCATTACGGTGGAGGACGGCTGCCTGGAAGGCAGAATCCACTCGACGGGGAACGCGCCGTGAAAAACCTCTGGACCCCGTGGCGGATGGCCTATATCGAGGAAAAAGAACCCGGCGGGGAAAACTGCATTTTCGAGGCAGGGATGGAAAAAACCCATGAAAAGGAAAGTCTGCTCCTCTACCGCGACCCCATCGTCGCCGTGCTGCTGAACCGCTTTCCGTACGCCAACGGCCACCTGCTGGTGGCGCCGGCGCGGCATGCCGCCGACATCAGCGACCTGCAGCCGGAGGAATGCAGCGCCCTTTTTGCCATGCTGCAGGAGGCGGTTGCCATCTTGCGAAAACACAAGAAGCCGGACGGCTTTAATGTCGGCCTCAACCTTGGGACGGTGGCCGGCGCCGGCCACCCGGGCCACCTGCACTTCCACGTGGTGCCACGCTGGGAAGGCGACCACAACTTCATGACGGTGCTGGCCGAGGTCCGGACAATTCCCGAACATATCGAAGAAACCTTTGTTGCGCTGCTGCCCGATTTCCAGGAGCTGCTTCAAAAAAATACCGCGCGCCCATGACGACGAAAGCAAAGATAACCCCCATGCTCCAGCAGTACATGGAGATCAAATCCCAGAACGAGGACGCCCTTCTCTTTTACCGCATGGGCGACTTTTACGAGATGTTCTTTGATGATGCCGAGGTTGCGGCAAAGATCCTCGGCATTACCCTTACGTCCCGCAGCAACAAAAACAGCGACACGAAAATCCCCATGTGCGGCGTCCCGCACCATGCGGCCTCGTCCTACCTGGCAAAGCTGGTAGAGGCCGGCCACCGGGTCGCCGTCTGCGAGCAGGTCGAGGACCCGCGCCAGGTAAAGGGCGGCCAGATCGTCAGGCGGGAGGTCGTGCGGGTAGTCACCCCCGGGGTCACGACCGAGGAACAGCTCCTCGACGATAAAAGCAACCGTTACCTGGGAGCGGTCTTCCATGCTGCCGGCAGGGCGGAGGATCTCTTTGGCGCCAGCTACCTTGATATCTCGACCGGCGAGTTCCTCGTCAGCGAACACGGCAGCCCGGCCGCTCTCCTCGACGAGCTTGCCCGCCTGGCCCCGGCGGAACTGCTGCTTCCGGAGCCGGGGGAAAAAGAGGCGGGCGCCGCCCTTGCCGAAATCAGGGAAACCCTTGGCGATATCTGTTTCACTCTGCGGCCCGGCCACACCTTTCACCTGGAAACCGCCCGGGAGTGCCTCCTGGAGCACTTCCAGACACTGAACCTGGCAGGCTTCGGCTGCGAGCACATGCGCGCCGGGATTGCAGCTGCCGGTGCCCTGCTGCAGTATGTCGCCGAGACCCAGAAAACCGCCTGCTCCCACATTGAGAAACTGGTGCCCGTGGTCCTCGACAATGTTTTGATCGTCGACGAACCGTCCCGCCGCAACCTCGAACTGAGCCGCACCATTGTCGACGGCTCCAGAAAGGGCTCCCTGCTTGACGCCCTTGACTATACGGTTACCCCCATGGGAGCGCGCCTCCTGACCCGCAGGCTCCTGGCTCCCCTGCGTGATGTGAGGCAGATCAGGGCGCGGCTGGAAACGGTCGAACAGCTCTACGCTGACTCCGGCCTGCGCCAGGACCTGCGGGAGTTGCTGGAACAGGTGTACGACCTCGAGCGGCTCAACAGCCGGGTGGTCCTCGGCAGCGCCAACCCCAGGGACCTGCTGGCCATCCGCAACTCCCTGGCGACGCTGCCGGCAATAAAAAAATGTCTCGCGCCGGTACCGCCAGGCGGCCTGCTGCAGACTATTGGTACCGGGCTCGATGAGCTCAGGGAAATCAGGACCCTCCTGGACAGCAGCATCCGGGACGACGCCCCGCTGACCGTCCGCGAGGGCAAAATGATCCGGGACGGCT
>JAFDCC010000078.1 GCA_019312985.1 Deltaproteobacteria bacterium | reverse complement strand
GGCTGGTTGACTGCTTTGCCTCCCTTGACAACCTCTGCCCCCACTTTCACCTGCCGGTCCAGTCGGGCTCCAACCGCATCCTGAAATTGATGAACCGCAAGTACACCATAGAGCAGTACCAGGAAAGGGTCGCCGCCCTGCGGCAGGCCTGCCCCGGCATCGCCCTGACCACCGATATTATTGTCGGCTTTCCCGGCGAAACAGAAAAGGATTTTGATGCGACCATGGAGCTGCTGAACACGGTCCGCTTTCACGGCGCTTTTTCCTTCAAGTACTCCGACCGGCCCCAGGCCAGGTCCGTCTCCTTTGCTGACAAGGTGGCGGAGCCGGTCAAGGCGGAGCGGCTCACCCGGCTGCAGGAGAGGCAGAGCGCCATCAGCCTGGCGAGAAACCGGGAATACGAGGGAACGGTGCAGACGGTAATGGTTGAGGGGGAAAGCAAAAGCGGCGCCGGCCAGTGGAGCGGCCGGACAGCCACCAACATCATCGTTAATTTTGAGGCCCCTCCCCTTGCAGCAGGCCAGGAAGTCCGGGTAAGAATAACCGAGGGCCTTCGTAACTCCCTGCGGGGTGAATTGCTGCCCGACTGACACATGAAACTGTCTTTACAAAAATGGAGCTGCCATGATTGATTTGCACACACACACGATTTTTTCCGACGGCGAACTGGTGCCGGCCGAACATCTCCGGCGCGTGGAGTCCATGGGGTACGAGGCGGTGGCCATCACCGACCACGCCGATTCATCCAATCTCGATTTTATCATCCCGCGGATTGTCAGGGTGGCGGCGGACCTGAACCGCTTTTCCCGGACACGTCTGGTGCCGGGGATCGAGCTCACCCATGTTCCGCCGGAAATGTTCGAGGAGCTGGTTGACCAGGCGAGAAACCTCGGGGCGAAAATAATCGTCGGCCACGGCGAAACAGTGATGGAACCGGTAAAACTGGGAACCAACCTGGCGGCAATCAGGGCCGGTGTCGACATCCTGGCCCATCCCGGTTTCATTACCAGTGACGAGGCGACCCTGGCGGCGGAAAAAGGGGTTTTTCTCGAGCTGACGGGCCGCAAGGGCCACTCGCTGACAAACGGTCATGTCGCCCGTTTAGCCCTTCAGACAGGGGCACTTTTGGCGGTCAACGCCGATGCCCACGGGCCCGGGGACTTCATGACCGCAGAACGGGCGGAAGCCGTGGCACTGGGAGCCGGCCTCGACAGGGAGCGCTATGAAAAGCTGCGGCGCGATATGGCTGCCCTGGTGGCGGGGATGTAGATTTGTATGGTGTGCCTATAGTTTGGTGCCAGCTGGTTACCTTTGGTCCTTTTGTGACATTTTTTTGGCAGATTCGTAAACTGGTTAATTTAGAGCCTTATTTCCTTTTCTGTTCATTTTCTTTGCTTGCCCAAAGAAAACGAACCAAAAGAAAAGGCAGCCACTCACTTGGTCCGACTTTATCGGACTTCCCGGTGCTTCTCGAATAGACCGGGAGTTTGATACCTCGCAATCTCTTACGAGATGCTCAAACAGATCAAACTCCTTTTTCGGTCTATTCTGCGGTGCTCGGCTGCGTGAAATGGCACCAGGCTGGTTGGTTGTTGCAGTTGTTTTTTCTCTTTTTAGCCATTTGTCTGCGCCCGTCTGCGGTTAACTATCCTAACTTTAGTGACTTTAGTCACTTCCCACTTCGAACTTCCAGCTCCTCACTCCCCGATAATCATCCAGAAACGGATCGCGGTTCGGCCGCTCTCCTTTTCCCGGCCGCTGACCGCCACCCGGTTGATTCTGCGGCTCAGAGAGGTGCTGTTGGCAACAACGGCAATGCCATCGCCGGAGACCTCAGCCTGCTGCCAGCCCAGTTCACTGACGTAAATGCCGACGGTTCCCGGGACGTAGCGTTCGGGATAAAGCAGCTTCGCCTCGAACTTCTCCGGCGTTGTATCGGCGAGGCGGCCGGCACGAGGTATTCTGGCGCCAAGCGGCATATCCACCCTCTCCAGCACTGTTTGGAAATGTTCCATGGTTGACCAGTCTTTACCGAGGATCGGTTCGCGCGGGATGGCAAAGGGGTCCGTATCGCTGCTCACCGAGCCGGGGTCCTGCAGGAAAATCCCCTCGTAGCCGAAGGCACGGACCTCGTCAAGAAGCGCTTCATTGTACTCGCCGTATGGCACGGCGTAAAAACGGGGACGCCCCTGCAGCTCTTCCGAGAGTATCCGGGTGCTGACACCAAGATCGGCCCTGATCCAGGTCCGGTATTCCCTGTCCTCCATCCCTGCCGGTATGAACGCCATATGGTCGTGGCTAAAGCCATGGTTTTGAAAATCGACCCCGGCAGCCTGCATTTCCCGAACCTGCTCCCAGGTCATGTAGTCCCAGTGACGCTTCTCGGTAGCCTGGACGTAAAGAAAAACAGTAAACGGGTAGCCGTACTCCCTTAACAGGGGCCAGGCCTTTTCGTAGACGCTTCTGTAGCCGTCGTCCATGGTCAGAATGACACTCCGGGGAGGGAGCGGTTCGTCTTTTGCCAGGCTGCCAAGCAGCTTTTCCAGGGAGATGACCGTGTAATCATTGCTCTTCAGGTATTCGAGCTGCTCCCGGAAACGCTCAACCCCAATATTGGTAGTCGGGTACTTATCCTCGCCGAACCGGTGGTAGATAAGGACCGTGGCTCCGCTTTGGGCAGGTACAGGGGTGCCTTTTTTTTCTGGCGCCCCTGCAGAAGAGACCGGCAGGAGAAGAAAAAGAAGGATGAAAAGCAGGAACCCGGAGCGCATAATGATTCTACAGCGGAGTTTTGACCTGTTCTTCGGCCATGATATCATTAAGTTCGGGCCGGGCAAGGTCCGAGAGACGGCAACTGTCATACTGCTGCAGGTCATTGGACGTGATGACCGCCTTGATTTCTTCAACATACTCCTCTCCCCTTTCGGAGTAAGGGGAAAGTCCCTCAGCAAGAACCAGGGGATCGTCGGTGATCTTGCGGAGCTGACGGAACCGGTCATAAAACGAGACGCGGTTCAGAGTCAGGTGGTAGGCGCGGATCGAATCCCGGATACTGCCGTAGACCTTGACTTTATGGGTCTTGCCTTCGTCCCGCCGGGCCGGGACTATGCCCTTTTTCTTCCAGGTCCACATGCCGAAAACGCTGTTGCCCTCGCGGGTAAAGCGTGAACTGCCCCAGGACGACTCCAGGGCCCCCTGGGCAAGGATGATGCTGGTCGGCACCGCATCGACGCGCTCCAGCAGACCTTCAGCGCTTGTGGTGCGGTAATTCCTGCTGAGCTGTTGGATAAAGCTGACCTCCTCTTCGGTAAGGCCATCGCTCCAGGCACAGCCGTTGCCGTCAAAAGGCCCGGGTTCGAAATGGATATCCTCCAGGGTGCAGTCGATCTTATAGAGAACTGCCCTGAGCCTCTCCCTGCGCTGCAGCGCTTCCTCGCGGACATAGAGGGCGTGGGGCAGCAGGGAGTGGAGAAAAACCTTTTTCTTGACGTCAATATCCGCCACTGCGTTCAGGTCGGGCGGGTAGGATTTGATGAAAAGCGGCGGCACCGCCTCCCGGGACGGGTCAAGTTCCCAAAGGCCGTGCTCTTTGAGCCTGGTGATCAGCTTATCTGTTGCCGCATGCCCCTGCGCCTCGACCGGCGGCGGTGCGGCTTTTGGCGGCGGCGACGAAACAACAAGCTCCGGCACCCTTGCCGGCGGAGCCAGGGTGATCAGGATGAAAAGGGGGATCGCGGTTATTGTTGCCAGGAACAGGAAAACTGCCCGGGGGGTCACATGGCGGCTGCCGAAGCGTACCAGGGGCAAACCATCCTTTCCGTTCCCCGGTTCTGGGGTTGGCTGCTGAGGGGTATTCATATGATTTCCCAAAAAACATTCACCTGCAATGAGCAGAGGGAGGTCATATAAATAAAAAACAGGAAAATTGCAAGGGGAGAATAACGGCTCTTCACCTGGGAACGGGCTGTTTCATGGCCTGCCGCAGGAAAAATCGCTTACTTCTTCTTCAGGTCAAAGAGACCCAGTTGGGATTTGCCCTTCTCTTTTTCTTCATCCCGGGGTTTGGCATCCGCCTTGTTCTCCGGCGGAAGGCTTTCGGTCTTTTTCTTCAGCTGCGGCTGGCTCTGCTTTCCGTCGGGGCTCTCCTTGTTCTCCGCTTCAGGCTCCTCCTGCGGCCCGGCCACCTTGACGGTCAATTCTGAAATTCGCCGGACGGTGCGGGTGGAGAGCCTTTTGCCGATTGCAGTACCGCCCTTGACGAGGTACTCATCGAACTCCAGCCGCTGCGAGTTGACCTTTGAGCGGGAGGTGGCAACAAAATCAATCCGGGCCCGGACCCCTTCACCGGTCTGGAGAAACTGGATCCACGATTTCTTGTGCGCCGGGAAGAGACGGTACTCCTTGTCAAGGATAAATTTCGGGGTGGCGAACCGTTTGACGTAGGTCTGGCTTTTTGTGCCCTCGCGGTAAAGCATGTTGAAGATCATTTTGCCCTTCACCTTGCCGATCCAGTAAATATCATGGTCGGCAAACACCTTGTCCGGCACCTTGATTGCCTTGTAACGGCCATCCTTGTAGATGAGGAGGACCTTGTCATATTCGGAGCAGGAAACGGTCATGTCGCAGTCCGTTTTTACCTGATAGCCCATGAGTCCCGTTTCCCGGTGGTAGCCGACGGTGAGGTTGGAGAGAGCGACCTTGCGGGCCTTGACCTGGTCGAGGGCCTCGATGGTGGTCCGGCGCGGGTAGTTCTTCCCGTACTTCTTCAGAAGGCTGTCGAGATAATTAATGGTGTGACCGGTAATATCGCTGAGCTTCTTTTCAACGTCCTTGATGGCACCCTTGATCTCCTTGATATCTTTGCTCTGCCGGTTGATGTCAAAGCGGGATATGCGCTTGATGCGGATTTCCAGCAGCCGCTCGATATCATCCTGGGCCACCGGCCGGACCAGTTTGGCGCTGAACGGCTCGAGCCCCTTTTCCACGCCGCTGATGACTTCCTTGTAGGTTTTGCATTCCTCGATCTTCTTGTAGATGCGCTCCTGAATAAAGATCTGCTCCAGGGTCCGGGCATGCAGCTTGTCGCGAAGGCGGCCCAACTCGATCTGCAGCTCCTTTTCCAGGTCCATGACAAGTTTCTCGGTGTTGTACTGCAGCACCTCCTCGACCGTGATATTCATCGGCCGGTTGTCCATGATCAGGGTAAGGTTGGGACTGATCGACACCTCGCAGTCGGTAAACGCATAGAGCGCCTTGATGGTATCCTTTGCATAGATGCCTCGGGCCAGCCGGATCTCGATCTCCACCTTTTCCGCGGTATAGTCGTTGATCGACTGGATTTTTATCTTGCCGCTCTTGTCCGCCTTTTCAATGGAATCGATGATGGAACTGGTGGTGGTCGAGTAGGGAATTTCCTCTATGACAATGGTCTTTTCATTTTTTGCCCGGCACTTCAGGCGGCCGTTGCCGCTGTTGTAGCCTGAGATGTCAAGGATGCCTCCCTGCGGAAAATCCGGTGCCAGGGTCACCGATCGGCCCCTGAGGATATTTTTCTGGGCCCGCAGCAGCTCGCAGAAGTTGTGGGGCATGATCTTGGTCGCCATGCCGACGGCAATGCCTTCCGCCCCGAGAAGGAGCAGAAGCGGGATCTTGGCCGGCAGGCTGACCGGTTCCTCCATGCGGCCGTCATAGGACGGCTGGTACTCGGTCAGATCCCTGTTGAACAGGGTTTCCCGGGCAAGGGGGGTGAGGCGGCACTCGATGTAGCGGGGGGCCGAGGCCTGGTCCCCGGTGTAGATGTTGCCGAAATTTCCCTGGCGCTCGATGAGGATTTCCTTGTTTGCCAGGTTGACGAGGGCGCCGAATATTGAGGCATCGCCATGGGGGTGGAGCTTCATCGTTTCGCCGACCACGTTAGCCACCTTCTGGAAACGGCCGTCATCCATGTTATGCAGCGTCTGCAGGATGCGGCGCTGGACCGGCTTCAACCCGTCGTTTATGTCCGGGATCGCCCGCTCCT
>JAFDCC010000077.1 GCA_019312985.1 Deltaproteobacteria bacterium | reverse complement strand
GCCGATGACCTCGCCATGGGGCTGAAAGCGGAAAGTGTCCGGATCGTCGGCTCCATCCCTGGCAAGGCGGCGCTGGGTATTGAGATACCGAACCCCAAGCGGGAGATTGTCTACATCCGCGACATCCTCTCCAGCGAGACATTCAAGAATTCGTCCTCCAAGCTGACCATCGGCCTCGGCAAGGATGTCATCGGCCAGCCCGTTGTCGCCGACCTGGCAAAGATGCCGCACCTGCTGATCGCCGGCGCCACCGGCTCCGGCAAGAGTGTCGGTATCAACGCGATCATCTGTTCCATCCTGTTCAGGTCGACGCCCGACGAGGTGCGCTTCCTGCTCATCGACCCGAAGCGCATTGAACTGTCCGGCTACGAGGACATTCCCCACCTGCTTCACCCGGTGGTCGTTGACCCGAAAATGGCAAACCGGGCCCTGCAATGGGCCGTGCGTGAAATGGAGCGCCGCTACATGCTGCTGGACGAGATGCGGGTCAAGAGCTTTGCCTCGTACAACGGGGTGGCGGAGGAAAAGCTGCCGCTCATCGTCATCGTCGTCGACGATCTGTCAGATCTGATGATGATCTCCTCCCGCGAGGTGGAGGAGTCCATTGCCCGCCTGGCGCAGATGGCAAGGGCAGCGGGCATGCACCTTATCCTCGCGACCCAGAGGCCCTCGGTGGACGTGCTCACCGGCCTGATCAAGGCCAATTTCCCGACGAGGATATCATTCAAGGTCTTCTCCAAGATAGATTCCCGGACTATTCTTGACAGCAGCGGCGCCGAGCACCTGCTCGGCGACGGCGACTTGCTCTTCCTGCCTCCGGGCAAGGCCAGGATGCAGCGTATCCACGGCGCCTATATCTCGGAAAAGGAAACCGAGCGGGTCATCGAATTCCTGAAGGAGCAGGGGACTGCCCGCTATGACGAATCGGTGCTCGTGGCTGTCGACGAGGAAAACGGTGACCTCGACAGCATCGGGCCTGACGACTACGATGAAAAATACGACGAGGCGGTGTCCCTAGTCTGTGAAACGGGCCAGGCCTCTATATCCATGGTGCAGAGGCGGCTGCGGGTCGGGTATAACCGGGCCGCCCGCATGATCGAAATCATGGAAAAGGAAGGCATTGTCGGCCCGGGGGACGGCTCCAAGCCGCGCGAGGTCCTTGCCCGGAAAAACTACGTGTAGGAAAAAGCGCTGCCAGTCCCGGAACTTCCGCTTCCGGGCCGGGAACTCGCCGCCGCTTTTTTTTATCACTTTCAGACGACCTCTTTCCCTCTATGTTCTTCTTCATTTCCGCCCTCTTTATTTCAGTATTTTTCCAGTAGCACTTCAGGTTAAGAGTTTTTTGCTTGACATTTAACAAGTGACAAATTATACAAGCCGTTGTCGTGAAAAATGAGTGACGGTTCAGTCAGAATTGCCTTCTGAACACGAAGAAATTAGATAGTTAAAAAATTTCATGTAGTTGTGCTCAGGGATGCCGGTTTCCTGGCATTTTCGTGCTGCCGCGTCAAACCGGTAAAAATGGCGGGATCTGTACCCGTTTGATTCAGCGGAATATTTTTTTCGCTGTAAATTAATGCGGGGTGATTTTTTTTCGTTATACAGGCCTGCCTGAGGCAGTTCTGATTGAGAATGGAGTAACAAACAGGCTTCGCCTTTGGCGGGCCGTAAAGGTAAATCTTTTTGAGGAGGTAAATTGAATGCCAAGCTACGTAGATCCTGAAAAGTGTGATGGTTGCAAAGGCGGAGACAAGACAGCCTGCATGTACATCTGCCCCAATGACCTGATGGTCTTGAACAAAGAGGAGATGAAGGCTTACAACCAGGAACCGGATGCCTGCTGGGAATGCTACTCCTGCGTGAAGATCTGTCCGCAGGGTGCAATCTATGTCCGGGGCTACAATGACTTTGTCCCCATGGGCGGCCAGGTTCATCCCATGAGAAGCTCCGATTCCATCATGTGGACCGTTAAGTTCCGCAACGGCAACATGAAGCGGTTCAAGTTCCCCATCCGGACAACGGCTGAGGGTGCTGCTAACGCCTATCCTGATTTGAAATGCGACAATCTGGACGATGAGTTGCTTTCTACCGAGAAAGAGCTTCCGACTCCCGATCCAGCGAAAAGAGCTTAGCAATTATCAGTTAAGAAAACTTATATAAATATAAGGAGGAATAAACATGGCGTTACCTAATAAGCCGCTGGGCGAACTGCCCGCCGTAGTTAATCCTGAAATTAAAGAGCACGAGTGTGATGTTCTTATCGTGGGTGGTGGTATGGCCGCCTGCGGAACTGCATTTGAGATCAAGAAATGGGCCCCGGCCGACATGAAGATTCTGCTGGTTGACAAGGCCTCCATGGAGCGTTCCGGCGCTGTGGCCCAGGGTCTTTCAGCCATCAATACCTACATTGGCGAAAACCCTATTGAAAATTACGTCAAAATGGTGCGAAACGACCTGATGGGCGTTGTCCGCGAGGACCTGATCTATGACCTCGGCCGCCACGTTGACGATTCCGTCCATCTGTTCGAGGAATGGGGTCTGCCGGTGTGGAAGATTGGTGAGGATGGCGGCAACCTCGACGGTTCCAAGCCTGCTCCGACCCTGCCTGAGGGCGGCAAGCCTGTCCGGACTGGTAAATGGCAGATAATGATCAACGGCGAGTCTTACAAGTGCATCGTTGCCGAGCCTGCGAAAACCGCTCTTGGTGAAGAGAACTGCCTGGAGCGTATTTTTATCGTCAAGCTGCTTCTCGATAAGAATGTCCCGAACAAAATCGCCGGCGCCGTCGGTTTCTCCACCCGCGAGAACGTCGTACATGTCTTCAAGTGCAAGACCATGATGGTTGCCTGCGGCGGTGCCGTCAACATATTTCGGCCACGCTCAACCGGCGAGGGTAAGGGCCGCGCCTGGTATCCGGTATGGAATGCCGGTTCCACCTACACCATGTGCGCCCAGGTTGGTGCTACCCTGACCATGATGGAAAACCGCTTCACGCCTGCCCGTTTTAAAGACGGCTACGGCCCAGTCGGTGCCTGGTTCCTTCTGTTCAAAGCAAAAGTACAGAACGGCCTTGGCGAGTTCTATGCCAACAGTGATGCGGTCAAAGACGAATTGGGCAAGTTCATGCCCTACGGCGCTTCTGCCGTTACCCCGACCTGTCTGCGGAACCACCTGATGATTGAGGAGCTGAAAGCCGGCCGCGGTCCCATCTACATGGCCACCGACGTCGCGCTGAATGCTTTCCTGGATGATGCACGTGCAGCTGGCAAGGACGAAAAAGAAGTCAAGAAATTCTGGAAACACCTCGAGTCCGAGGCGTGGGAAGATTTCCTTGATATGTCCGTTGGCCAGGCAGGCCTCTGGGCCGGTATGAACATCGAGCCCGAGAACGTCGGTTCCGAGATTATGCCGACCGAACCTTACATGCTGGGATCACATTCCGGCTGCTGCGGTATCTGGGTTTCCGGTCCTGAAGAGGACTGGGTCCCGAGCATCGATGGTCCAAGGTCTCATCAGTACAAGTGGGGCTACAACCGCATGACCACGGTCGACGGTCTTTTCACTGCCGGTGACGGCGTTGGCGCTTCCGGTCACAAGTTCTCCTCCGGTTCCCATGCCGAGGGCAGAATTGCCGCCAAGCAGATGGTGAAGTACTGCCGTGACAATGCTGGTTTCACCCCGGAACTGAAGCAGACGGCCCAGGAGCTGGCGGACGAGATCTACGCCCCGGTCAAGCGCTACCACGAGCATGTCGGTAAATCAACTTCTGCTGACGTCAACCCGAACTACTGCAAGCCGGCCGGCCTGATGATGCGGCTGATGAAGGCTACCGACGAGTACGGCGGCGGTGTGGCCACGTACTACATGACCTCCGGCAAGCTGCTCAACATCTGCCTCGATCTTCTCGCGATGATGCGTGAAGATGCTGAATTGATGGCAGCAGGCGACCTGCACGAGCTCATGAGGTGCTGGGAAAACTACCACCGTATCTGGTGTGTTGAGACCCATATCCGTCACATCGAGTTCAGGAAAGAAAGCCGCTATCCAGGTTTCTACTACAGGTCAGACTTCCCGACCTGTGATGACGAGAACTGGAAGGTCTTTGTCAACTCCACCTTTGACCCGGAGTCCAAGGAATGGAAGTGCGAGAAGGTCAATTGCGTCAACATCATTGAAACCGATCCGTGGATCTAAATTTCCGCCCGGGATCAGATACCTGGTTTCAGGTGCGATCCCGACGGAGAACATGATGGTAACAAATCTCCAGGCGCCGGCAGCGGTGCCTGGAGATTTTTCTGTAGTAAGGGCTTCCGGTTGGTTGCTTTGGTTAAGACGGCTTGACACAGATGCAAAGAGCCTGCAGGAATCGCAAACCGTTTCAACCAAAATAATCAACCCGTGAATTTATTACTCATATGAATGGAGGAATGGCATGACAGACGAACACACACCTGTGAGCGGTGGCATTTTAGTTGTTGGCGGCGGCATCAGCGGCTTGACGACTGCCCTGGAAGCCGCGGAGGTAGGGACTGATGTTTTTCTGGTAGAGAGAAACCCCTATTTGGGCGGCAGGGTAGCGCAGCTGAACCAGTACTTCCCGAAACTTTGCCCCCCTTCCTGCGGCCTTGAGATAAACTTCAAGCGCATCAAGAACAACCGGAGAATCCGGGTGTATACCATGACCGAGGTGAAGAGTGTTTCCGGTTCCGCCGGAAGCTACCAGGTGACCCTGGAAAGCAGGCCGCGGTTTGTCAACAACAAATGCACCGGCTGCAATGCCTGTGCTGAAGTATGCCCCGAGGAGCGCGACAACGCTTTCAACTTCAACATGGACAAGACGAAGGCTATTTACAAGCCCCACGACATGGCATTTCCCATGAAGTATGTCATTGACATGGATGCCTGCACCAGGTGCGGCAAATGCGTCGAGGCCTGCAAATATGACGCCGTTGAGCTGGACATGGAGCCCAAGAGCTTTACCCTCGACGTCGCCTCCATTGTCTGGGCAACCGGCTGGGACCCATATGATGCCGCGAAGATGGACAATCTCAAGTTCGGGCAGAGCAACGGGATCATCACCAACATGATGATGGAACGGCTTTCCGCCCCAAACGGTCCAACCGAGGGCAAAATTTTGCGGCCGGGCGACAACAAGGAGCCGGAGAGCTTTGCCTTTGTCCAGTGTGCCGGATCCCGTGATGAGAATCACCTGGAGTACTGTTCCTATATCTGCTGCATGGCAAGCCTGAAACAGGTTACCTACATCCGGGAGCGCTATCCCGAGGCAAAAATATCCGTGTACTATATTGACCTGCGGACGCCCGGCAAGTATGAGAAGTTCCGGGAGAAGCTGCTGGCTGATGAGAACATATCGTTCATCAAGG
>JAFDCC010000076.1 GCA_019312985.1 Deltaproteobacteria bacterium | reverse complement strand
TATCGTTTATACCATCCTTCGGGACAGGATTGTACTGCAGTGCCGCACGAAAGAACAGTTCTGTCACCCGGGTCCTGCTGCCGGCGGCGATGCTGCTCCAACATCGCCCTCACGGTGTATCACAGAGCCTGGCCGGATAGCCAGCCGCCTCGAGGGCCGCAAGAATCTCTTCAGCATGCTCGCGGCCGCGGGTCTGCAGCATAAATTCCACAGTGACATTCTCCACTGTCCCCCTGGCAGAAAAGCGGTGGTGGCGGGCGTCCTCGATACCACCTCCTGCTTTTTCGATACAGGCCACGAGCGCAGTCAGGGTCCCGGGAACGTCGCGGAGCTCGACCGCGATGCGGCAGCGGCGCCCGTTGCGCACGAGGCCGCGGCCGATGATCCTCGCCAGCACCGGCATGTCGATGTTGCCGCCGCTGATGATAAGTCCCACCTTCTTGCCGTTAAAGCGGTCCCTGTTTTGCAACAGCGCGGCCAGGCCGGCTGCGCCGGCGCCCTCTGCCACCGTTTTTTCTATTTCCAGCAGGAGCAGGACCGCCTCCTCGATGCTCTCCTCTGTCACCAGGAGGATTTCATCGACAAGCTACCGGACGATTGGCACGGTAAGCTTGCCCGGCTGCATGACTGCAATCCCCTCGGCGAGCGAACACATGCCGAACCGGGGCTTTTTACCCCTGATGGCATTATACATTGCCGGAAAACGTTCGGTCTCGACCCCGATGATGCTGATGTCTTTCTTGAGTGCCCCGGCCGCAATGGCATTGCCGCTGATGAGGCCGCCGCCTCCCACCGGGATGATCAGCGCAGCAAGTCCAGGTTCTGTCTCGAGCATTTCCAGGGCAATGGTCCCCTGGCCCGCGATAATCATTTCGTCGTCATAGGGGTGTATCAGCACCAGGCACCTCTTTTTTGCGAGCTTCAGGGCGTGGGCCGCCGCATCGTCGAAACAGTCGCCAGCGAGAATCACCTCCGCCCCATAGGCGCGGGTGTGTTCGACCTTGACAGCGGGAGTGGAGCGCGGCATGACAATGACAGCGTCAATTCCCAGGCGCCTGGCATGACAGGCGACTGCCTGGGCGTGGTTGCCCGCCGACATGCAGATGACGCCCTGGTGCCGTTCCGCCGCGCTCAGCGACAGGAGCTTGTTGAGCGCGCCGCGCTCTTTAAAGGATGCCGTGAACTGCAGGTTCTCGAACTTGAGCCACACCTCGGCCCGGCAGAGACTCGACAGGGTGCGGGAGTGCAGGCAGGGTGTGGGCTTGATGTATTTTCGGATTGCCGCCGCCGCCTTTCTGATGTCTTCCAGGGTTACCGCCATGCCTATCCTCCCACCTCCTTCACCATGGCTTCGCGCATCTTGAACTTCTGCACCTTGCCGGTCACGGTCAGGGGAAAGGATTCGACAAAGCGGATATAGCGGGGCACCTTGAAGTGCGCCATTCGGTCCCGGCAGAAAGAGGCAATCTCCTCCTGCGAGGCGGTCTCGCCACGGTGCAGCTCGATCCAGCAGGCAACCTCCTCGCCGTAATAAGGGTCGGGCACACCGAACACGGCCACCGCTGCGACCTTCGGATGGGTGAAGAGTAAATCCTCGATCTCGCGCGGGTAGATGTTCTCGCCGCCGCGGATGATCATCTCCTTTAAGCGGCCGGTGATCTTGACGTAGCCTTCGGGGTCCATGATACCCAGGTCGCCTGAGTGGAGCCAGCCTGAATCACTGACAGCCTCGGTCGTTTTCTCCGGCTCGCCGTAGTAGCCGCGCATGACGTGGTAGCCGCGAAAGCAGATCTCGCCCACCCGGCCCAGCGGCAGGGTCCGGCCGTTTTCGGGCGAAACGATCTTGACCTCCTGGTGCGGCAGGTTGCGGCCGACGGTGGTGATGCGCCGCTCAAAGCTGTCGTCACGGCTGGTGAGGTGGGTCAGGGGCGAGGCCTCGGTCTCGCCGTAGCCGATGAGAATGTCCCGGCAGTGCATGTCGGCCATGACACGATTCAGCAACTCCGGCGGGCAGCGCGCCACGGCCATGATCCCGGTGCGCAGGCTGGAGAGGTCATACCCATCGGCGCAATCCAGCTCCTCCAGTTCGGCGATGAACATGGTGGGGACGCCGTGGACGGCGGTGCACTTCTCCCGGGCGACGGCCTCCAGGACCTTTGCCGCGTCAAAGTGTTCAGAGGGGATGACGACACAGGCGCCGACGCTAAAGCAGAGGAGGCTGGCCAGCACCATGCCGAAGCAGTGGTAGAAGGGAACCGGAACCAGGAGCCGGTCCGCCGCGGTGAAATGCATGACCCGGGCGCTGAACCAGGCGTTGTTGAGAATGTTGTGGTGGCTCAGCATGACTGCCTTGGGAAAACCGGTGGTGCCCGAGGTATACTGGATGTTGATGACATCGTCACATTCAAGCAGGGCCGTGGCCGCATCGAGTTCTTTCCGGGAAACGGTTCCGCCCGCCCCGATAACCTCCTGCCAGCAGGTGAAACCTGGAGCCGGCCGCGCCGTATGCATGGGGTCCGCAGGGTCGTAGAGGATGACGTGCTGCAGGTGGGGAAGACTGCTGTCGTCAATGACGGAGGAGTCAGCCTTTAAGTGCGGCAGCAGCTCCAGAAGCATGGCAGCATAGTCGCTGGAGCGAAAGCGGGGAATGGCAAAGAGGCCGTTGACCTCGGAACGCTCCAGGGCATAGGCCAGCTCCCGGAGGCGGTAGGCGGGATTGATGCTGACCAGGACCGCGCCGATGCGGGCGGTGGCCATTTGCAGCAGCAGCCACTCGATATTATTGGTGGACCAGATACCGATGCGGCTGCCCCGGCTAAAACCGAGGCCCAGCAGGCCGCGGGCCAGTTCGTCAACGGCAGCGGAATATCGCCGGTAGGTAAGGGAACGCTTCTGCGGCAGGGAGATGACGGCTATTTCTTCCGGGTACTGTGCAACAATGGCGCAGAAGTGTTCTGCAATGGTGGCGCCGAGCAGGGGAACGTCACCGCCCCGGTGGCAGTAGCTTTTAGGTGTCTGCGTCAATGGCTTTGCTCCAGTATTGGTCGATGCGGGCCTGGATAAGCGCTATTTCCCGATTGTTCCGTTCCGGTTCAAAGAGGTGGCGGAAGCGGTCCTGCAGTTGCAGGTATTCCTCCACCGGTTTGCGGTGCCTGACAATCCTGGTGTGCACCGTTCTGTCGTCCCGGTATTCCTTTAAGGGCCAGATGCCGGTCTCGACAGCCAGGCGGCCGATCTTCACCGTCAGGCTGGGGTCAAAACCCCAGCCGGTTGGGCAGGGGGCCAGGCCGATCAGCAGGCGCGGTCCCTGCAGCTCCTGCAGGGCCTCGACCTTCTGCGCCAGGTCCAGCGGCTCGGCGCCGATGACGGTGGCGACATAAGCGGGCCGGTGCGCGGCCCAGATCGAGAAAAGGTCCTTTTTGTAGCCGGGGTAGCCGTGCGAGGTCCTGCTGGTGGCGGTCAGCGCCGCATGCGGCGTGGCAGAGGAGTACTGCTGGCCGGTATTGCCGTAGCCCTCGTTGTCATAGCACAGGTAAATAAAATCCAGGTTGCGGTCCATGGCGGCGGAGGTGGCGGACAAGCCCATGCCGTATGCCGACCCGTCGCCGGTCAGGGTGATGACCTGCAAGTCATCCCCGGGCGGAATCCGCTTTTTTTCCAGCAGGATGTCGAGGGCGTCGCGAATTCCCTGGGCCGCCGCCGGGGCGGAGGCCATCGCAGTGTAGAGCCATGAGCCGCGGAACGGTGTATAAGGGTAGACTGACAAAAGCGACATGCAGCCGGCGGCATTGGTGAACACGGTCTTGGGGCCGAGGATGTCATAGATCTCGTGCAGGATTTCCAGGCCGCCGCAGCCGGCGCACATCGGCGTCCCCGTCCCCAGAAGGTGGGTGGAGGGCAGTTCCTGCAGCCGCCTGATAGTTTTTCCCGCCATAATCGTCGTCTCTATTCGCCTGGTTTCGAACCGTGCCGTTCCACGTGGGCAATGGCCTGCAGTTTGCGCATGGCGCGCAGTTCCTCCACGGTATAGAGCAGGCGCGGCCGCGGCGCTCTGTTGTGCTTTACCGCCTTCTGCAGAGTCGCGGCGATCTCGTAAAACTCTTCGGCACTGATGTCCCGGCCCCCGAGGCCGCCGATGAAGCTCGCCAGGAGGGGCGCCGCTTCATTCTGGCCGTAGAGGGCCGAAGCAATCTCCGTGTAAAGGACGCCGCCCTTGCCCATGGAGAGGTTCTGGTCAATAACGGCAGCGCCTTTCATGCCGGCCAGGGCCCGGCACAACTGCTCTTCCGGAAAGGGCCGCAGCAGGCGCGGCCGGACAAGGCCGATTTTTACGCCGCTTTCCCGCAAACGGTCAACGCCATCTTTAGCCTTGGTGGCAAAGCTGTCCATCATGACAAAGGCGTACTCCGCATCTTCTGTTCTGTATGTTTCAACGATGGGGTGGTAGCGGCCGAAACGCTCCCGGTACTCCCGGGCGACTTCTTCGTAAACAGAGAGGGCCTCCCGGGCTGCCAGGTGTGTTTCATAACGAAAGTAGGAGTAGGCGCCGGCGCCTAAAACGGCAACGGCCTGGCTTGAGGGCGACGAGGCCCGGAAACCCATGTTTTCCGGGTTGTAGTCGCCGACAAACTCGGCGGCCGGTCTGGAATCAGGAATTTCCACCGGTTCACGGGTGAAGGAAAGATAAAACCCGTCCTGGTTGACAATGACAGGCAGCCGGACCCGTTCGTCCTCGGCGAGGCGGTAAGCCATGAGAGTGGTGTCGAGGACTTCCTGGCAGGTGGAGCAGTGAATCTGCAGAAAACCGCTGTCACGGGCGGCAAGCACATCGTTGTGGTCCGGCTCCAGGGTGATGGGCGCCGAAATGCCGCGGGAGACATTGACCAGGACAAGGGGCGTGCGCCAGCCGGCAACGCTGTAGATCATTTCCATGGCGTAGAGCAGCCCCTGGCTCGACGTGGCGCTGAAGACGCGAACGCCGGTTGCCGAAGCGGCGCCGGCGGCCGTGATCATCGCATGTTCGGACTCCATGGTGACCATGCGGCCCGTCATTTTGCCCCTGTCAATCCACTCGGCAATGGTTTCAATGATTTCCGTCTGGGGCGTGATCGGGAAGGCGGGTATGTAGTCAACCCGCGCCAGCCGCGCCCCCCATGCGGCGGAGCCGTTGCCGGTGAGGAGGCGGCGGCTCATGACGCTTCTCCCGCAACTGCTTTTTTCCTTGCTTGTTCCTCTTTTTCCGGGACAGCGGCAATGGCGTGGGACGGGCACTGGGCAACGCAGACCAGGCAGCCCTTGCAGTGGTCATAATCGATGACAGGCTGGTTGTCCCGAACACTGATGACACCGTCGGGACAGAAGGTGCTGCAGACCCACCAGCAGCCCCGGCAGAGGCTGTAGTCGATAACCGGTGCCATGGTGCGCCACAGCCCTGTCCTGACTTCTACGCTGGTAAGGCCGGCATGGATGACCGGGGCGGATATGCGGGCGTCCTCAAAGGGAAGGTCGATCCAGGCGGGTCTCTTATAGGGCTGCGCCGGTATGGAACCGCCTTCCGTGACGTTTACCGCAGCAGACTTTTTGATGGCGTCGAAGCTTGCAAGGGCGTTGGCCCTGTTTTTTGCGAGCACCGCTTCACCGAGGCGGCCCAACTCTTCCTGAATGGCCTGCGCCAGAGATTCCCGGGAAATTATCCCGAGGACGCCGGCGGCAGCACCGGCGCAGGCAGCGCCAATGTATCGCAATTCGGCGCTGTCTTCCGCTTCCCCGGTCTCCGGCAGGGTAACGATGGGGTTTTTGATGTTGAGACGCTGCCGCCATGTAGCGCCGCTCTCGCAGCTTTTCAGGAGAATCACCGTGGGTTCTCTGATTCCCTGCAGCACTCCTGCGGCCGGCAGGGGGACGAGGCTGTCATCGGCAACCACCACCAGGTCGGGCCCGGCGATAATGCCGCGTTCGTTAATAGGTTTCCTGTCTGCCCGGATGTAGGCAAAGATTGGGGCGCCGCGCCGTTCCGCGCCGTAGCGGGGCGCATCCTGCACTTCGTATCCTTCCAGGAAAAAAGCGGTACCGAGGATGCGGCTGGCGGTTTTCATGCCCTGGCCGCCGCGGCCGTGAAACCGGATACGGAACATAGCTGCCCCTTATTGCTGTTGTGCCGCTTTTTTCTATGTGAACCCGGGTGCGGTCGAAAACAGGGAAAAGCGGCGAAACCCCATAGCCTTTTGCACCCGTTCGGTTGCCAGTTCAACGGCGGCCTGGCGCGGCAGGACGCTTTCATTTTTCATCCGGTCCAGCACCATCCGGGTATTGCGCCGCAGTTTCTCTTCGATGGTTTGAAAGACGGCGGTTTTGTTGGAACCCCGGTATTCCATGGCAGCGCAGATGACGCCGCCGGCATTGGCGATAAAATCCGGAACGCAGAGAATACCCCTCTCATGCAGCTTGATTTCCGCATCAAGGGTAATGGGGATATTGGCGCCTTCGACGACCAGCCTGGTGTTGAGGCGGCCGACATTGTCATCATGGATTACATCGGGCCGGGCCGCCGGGATCCAGATGTCGCAGGCAATATCTAGCAGCGCGTCGTTTTCGATGGTTTTGCCGCCGCTGTATTCTGCCACAGACCGGCCCTGGGCCTTCAATGCCATAAGGGCTTCAATGTCCAGGCCGGCAGCGTTATAAACCGCGCCTCCGGTATCGCAGGTCGCCACGAGGACAGCGCCCCTGTCGCGGAGAAAGAGGGCGGCATTTTTACCGACTGCCCCGAAGCCCTGGATGACGACCCTGGCGCCGGCAATCTCAAAGTCGCAGAACTGCAGGGCCACATCGGTTACATGGCTGAGGCCCCACCCCGTGGCGCCGACTTCATCGAGCGGGATGCCGCCCAGTTCGCGCGGCAGGCCGACAACACGGCCCACCTCGTCCCTGATCCAGGCCATGCACTCTTCGTCGGTACCCATGTCGGGAGCGAAAATATAATCCTCCTCGTTGCGCAGCGAAGAGGCCAGGGCCCGGAGGATTTTCTCCTTTTCGGCCTTGACCATTTTCGGGTCGCCGTAGACGACGATCTTGCCGCCGCCGTGGGGCAGGCCAGCCGCCGCATTCTTGAATGTCATGGCACGCGCCAGCCGGAAACATTCTTCGGTGCTGACATCCTCTGCCATACGGATGCCGCCGATGGAGGGGCCCTTGGCCACATTGTCGATGACCAGGACGGCTTTCAGGTTCACCGCCGGTTCATAAACATGAATGATTTTGGCCGGACCAAGTTCATCTGCATAGCTGAATACGTCTTTCATGGGTTCCCCCTTAAAACTGTTTCAGCACGCTGGAGACAACTCTGATTTTGTCTGTGAGATTGTAGGTGTAATATACTGAAAACCCGCGAAAACATCAATGGTAATATCACCGGTCTAGCCCGGCGGAAGGAAACATAAATAGTTGATATGTAAATTTTTTCATGAAGGCTGCCCCCCTTCGGAGAGATGCGCCGGAGGGGGGCAGTTCGGTTTGGGAATGAAGAACCTTAACTGCCTGATTATGCCGATTTTCTTTTTGACATTCTCCGGGGCACTGTAGTAATATTTTTTTATACTACGAAAAGCGGGGCAGACGCTTTTGTGGCCTGAGGAGACAGGCAGCACGGAAACTTCACCGGAGACGGAATGCATGAAAAAGCAGGGCGACTATACTGAACGGCGGAAGCACAAGCGTGCAAGT
>JAFDCC010000075.1 GCA_019312985.1 Deltaproteobacteria bacterium | reverse complement strand
TCCTGTATCATGTCCTTGCAGGCGCGGGTGGCGTTATCCATGGCGGTCATCCGGGCCGCGTGCTCACTGGCGCCCGTCTCCAGCATGGCGTGATAGATCACGACATTCATGTAGAGCGGCAGCAGCACGTCCATGATTTCCGTGGGGCTCGGCTCGTAGATGTAATCCCCGGCCGCAGCACCTCCAGCCTCGGATTCTCCTTCCACCGCCCCCTCATGGGGCTGCACCGGCAGCAGGACCTCGACCTCGGGCTTCTGCACCGCCACGCTGTGGAATTTTCCATAGACAACCTCAACCCGGTCAGCGTCGCCGCCCAGGAAATTTCCGGCAACATCCTGGGCAATGGCCCTCGCATTGAACATCTGAAAATTGCCCATGATGTCAACGTAGGCCTTCCGGACTTTTCCCGATTTCCTGAAATAGGCGTTGCCCTTTTTGCCGACACAGACCAGGGAGACCTTTTTGCCCTCTGCCTCGTAGCCGGCCGCCAGCTTTTCGACCATCTTGAAGATGTTGGCATTGAAGCTGCCGCAGAGACCGCGGTCGGAGGTGACAATGACGATTTCAACCGTTTCCACTTCACGGCTTTCCATAAGCGGGAACCGGCCTCTTTCCATGTTGGCGGAAAGACTGCTCATGGCCTGGTTGAATTTTTCCGTGTAGGGCCGGAAGTCTTCCATTTTCTGCTGGGCGCCGCGCAGCTTGGCGGCCGCGACCATGTTCATGGCGCTGGTGATCTGTGAGGTTTTCTTCACACCGCCGATTTTCGTTTTTACATCCTTCAGACTTGCCATTGCTCTGCCTTATCCTGCTGTTTAGCTGAGTCCCCTCGAGCTCTTGAATGTTTCGCCGAAAGCGCTCAGCGTGCTTTTCATCAGCTCTTCCAAGTCGCTGTCGATTTCCTGCTTCTCCTTCAGGCCGTCAAAGACAGCCGGGGCTTTCTGCTCTATATAGGCGTAGAGTTCCTTCTCGTATTCGGCCAGCATGTTCACCGGAACAGGATCGAGAAAGCCCCTGGCGCCGGCATAGAGGATGGCAACCTGCTTTTCCATGGGCAGGGGCTGGTACTGCGGCTGCTTGAGGATCTCAACGAGCCTTTCGCCCCGGTTCAGCTGCTGCTGGGTCGCCTTGTCAAGATCGGAACCGAACTGGGCAAACGCGGCGAGTTCGCGGTACTGGGCCAGGTCGAGGCGCAGCGAACCTGCCACCTGCTTCATGGCCTTTACCTGGGCCGCGCCGCCGACGCGGGAAACCGAGAGACCGACGTTGATCGCCGGGCGGATGCCGGCAAAGAAGAGGTTCGGCTCCAGGTAGACCTGGCCGTCGGTAATGGAGATAACATTTGTCGGAATGTAGGCGGAAACGTCACCGGCCTGGGTTTCAATGATCGGCAGGGCGGTGAGGGAGCCGGCGCCCAGCTCGTCGTTCACCTTGGAGGCGCGCTCCAGCAGGCGTGAATGGTTGAAGAAAATGTCGCCCGGGTAGGCTTCGCGGCCGGGAGGACGGCGCAGCAGCAGGGAAAGCTGGCGGTAGGCGACTGCCTGCTTCGAGAGATCGTCGTAGATGATCAGGGCGTGCTGGCCGTTGTCCCGGAAGTATTCGCCCATGGCGCAGCCGGAATAGGCGGCGATGTACTGCAGCGGGGCGGGGTCGGAAGCGCAGGCGGAGACGACCGTGGTGTATTCCATGGCACCGTGCTTGCGCAGGGCCTCGACCACCAGGGCGACAGTGGACTTTTTCTGGCCGATGGCGACGTAGATGCAATGCATGTCCGTTTCTTTCTGGGCAATGATCGCATCGATGCAGAGGGCGGTCTTGCCGATCTGGCGGTCGCCGATGATCAGTTCCCGCTGGCCGCGGCCCACCGGTGTCATGGCATCGACTGCCTTGCTGCCGGTGTAGCAGGGTTCGTGCACCGATTTCCGGGCGATAACCCCTGGGGCCAGGACCTCTATCTTCCTGGTTTCGTCGGTTTCAATGGGCCCGAGGCCGTCGATCGGCAGGCCGACGCCGTCGACAACCCGGCCTTCCATGGCCGGCCCCACCGGGACCTCGGCAATCCTGCCGGTCCGCTTGACGATGTCGCCTTCCTTGATATGTTCGACATCACCCAGGATGGCGCAGCCGACGTTGTCCTCTTCCAGGTTGAGCGCCAGGCCGAGAATACCGCCGGGAAACTCCAGAAGCTCCATGGCCATGCAGTTTTCAACGCCATGCACCCGGGCAATACCGTCACCTACGGAGATTACCGTTCCCGTTTCACTCAGATCAACTTTGCTTTCGTATTCCTTGATCTGCCCCTTGATAATTTGACTGATTTCTTCGGCTTTGATCTGCATTGTGCCTATTCACTCCCCTTTATGGATTCACTCAAACCCGCAAGTTGTGTTTTGATGCTCCCGTCCATCACCAGGTCCCCGACCTTCGCAACAATGCCGCCAATGATTGCCGGGTCGATCACGGTCGTGAGAATCACCTTTTTTCCCGTAATATTTTCCAGGGTGGTCTGCACCTTTCCCTGCAGCCCGCCTGATATTTCCGTTGCCGTAACAAGGGTGCCGCGGCTGACATTCCGGTCGGCATCGACCAGGGCCTGGAACGCGGCAGCGATCTCCGGGAGAATGTCAGCGCGTTTTTTCTGCACAACCAAGTTGAGAAAATTTGCCAAGAACTTATCGGCCTGCAGCTCTCTGATCAACTGCGCCATAACCTTTTGCCGCAGTTCCATGGGATACAGCAGGTTCGTCAGGGCATCCATTGCCTCCGGATAGGCCTTCAGGAACTCGCCGAGAGCGTTCAGGGTCTCCCTGTACTGCTCACTTGTGGCTTCCTCCTGGCTGACGGCAAAGAGGGCCTTGGCATACCGTTTCGCAAGTATCGTCTGTCTCACTGGATTGTCCCTACCCTTGAGAGATAACTTTCAATTATTTTTTCCTGATCAGCCTCCTGCAGGTTTTTCCTGATCAGTTCCTCTGCCATGACAACAGCCTGGCCGGCGACCTCTTCCCGCAGCCGCAGTTTCGCGGCCGCCACTTCGTGCTGAATGGCCATCGCGGCCTGTCTCTTGATATCTTCGGCCGCCCTGTTGGCCTCGGCGATGATACGCTCTTTTTCCGCTTCGCCCCCGGCAACGGCGGCCTGGATTATATCACTGACCTCGCCGTCGATGGCGGCCAGCTTTTCCTCATAGGCCTGGTAGGCCAGGTCCGCCTCAGCCCGGCGTTCTTCCAGGTCGGCGAACTGCTCCCTGATTGCCTGCTGACGGGCGCGGAGGCCGTTGGCAACCGGCTTGGCCAGGACTTTTACCAGGACAACCAGCAGAATGGCAAAGTTGAGTGTCCGCCAGAGCAAATCCTTCAGCTTTGCCGGGGAGAGGCTGCCACCGGCCTCGCCGCTTGAGGCGCAGGCAATGGCGGCAAGGGTTGTCACCGCCAGCATGACAAGAAGCGCGGCACCGATTTTCGCCCGGAGATTGTTGTGTTTCATGAGATCGACCTCCCCAGTATTTTGGCAGCCACATCGGCGGCAAAGCCGTCTATCTCGCCTGCGAGTTCCTGCCGGGCATCGACAAAATCCTTCTGTATCGCTTCGAGTTGGCCGGTCTTGTCGGCCAGGGTCTCCTGCCGCACCTTTGCCAGTGACTCGGCCGTTGCATCCTGGGCTTCACCCCTGGCCTTTTCTATTTCCTCCTTGGCCCTGCTCCTGGCTTCATTGAGCTTCCGGGCTATCTCCTCCTTCCGCAACTCGGCATTTTTCCTGAATGTCTCAATGGAATCACCGAGCTCCGCGAGCTTTTCCTTTCGTTTGGCAAGGATTGTCCGGACTGGCCTGTAAAGGACCATGTTCATGACAACGATGAGGATGAGGATATTGATGATCTGGATCAGAACCGTAATGTCAATGGTAATCATTTGAAAGGAGCTCCTTGTTAGAAATCCCTGTTGCCGCCGCATCAAAGGTTCATGAATGAATGCTCGTTCAGAAATTATGCTGCTTATCTAATGTATACGGACGCCCCTGTCAACTTTTTTTATCAATTTTCATGCGGGTATTTGCCGGACGGCAAGGCGAAAAAAAGACCGGCGCCCCATACCTGGCGGCCGGTAAATAAGGAATTCTTCTCTGTTGCGCCAAGAGATTGGAAAATTTTCAGCTGCTCAGGGAACGCCGCAAGGAAACAGGCCCTTAGGGCCTGCAGAAACACCTGTCTTCCCCTGCCGGTAATGCGGTGAAGCATGGAAAGCCTCCCTTCACACCCGGCGAGCAAGGTGGAGCTGTCAGCCGCCCTGCGCCTCGATGATATCGCAGGCTGCCCCCAGGGCCTCATTGAGCTTATCCGGGTTGGGGCCGCCGGCCTGGGCCATGTCGGGCCGACCGCCGCCTTTGCCTCCCACCAGCGCCGCGATTTCCCTGATGATGTCCCCGGCCCGGTACCTGCCGGTCAAATCCCTGGAAACCATGGCCAAAAGGGCGGCCTTTCCCTGGTACTCGCCGCCGAGGATAACGATGCCGCTTTTCAGCTTGTCCCGGATCCTGTCCCCCATCTCCCGGAGTGTTTTGGGGGAGTCGAGGACAACGCGGCTCACGACAACCCTGGTATCACCGACCGTCGCGGCAGCGGCAATAAGGCTGTCAATATCACTGAGGGCGAGCCGGGCGGTGAGGCGGCTCACCTCTTTTTCCAGGTCCTTGTTGGCACCCAGCAGCTTCTCAATTTTTGCTTCTATGTTTTCCGGCGGGACCCGCAGCAGGGAGGCAAGCCGGGCCAGCTGCCTCTCCCGGTCCTGGACCATCCTGAACGCTTCCGGGCCGGTGACCGCCTCGATACGGCGGACCCCGGCGGCAATGCCGGTTTCGGCGGTGATCTTCACCAGGCCGATTTCGCCGGTCGCCCGGACATGTGTGCCGCCGCAGAGTTCCCTGCTGAAGCTGCCGATGGAAACCACCCGCACCGTTTCCCCGTATTTTTCACCGAAAAGGGCAACGGCCCCTGCCTTGATGGCCTCCTCCCGCTCGAGCATGGCTGTATCCAGGAGGGTGTTTTCCCGTATCTGTTCATTGGCGATCTTTTCTATGGTGGCAATCTCCTCCGGCGTCAGGGGAGAGAAATGGGTAAAGTCGAAACGCAGTTTCTCCGGGGTCACGAGTGATCCCGACTGCTTGACATGGTCGCCGAGCACCGACTTCATGACCGCGTGCAGGATATGCGTGGCCGAATGGTTGGCGGCAATGCACTGGCGCCTGCCCTCTTTCACGTGCAGCTCAACCGGCTCATCGAGCGACAGCGTCCCCCGGGTCACCTCCGCCTCATGGAGGACGGCGCCGTCGGCGACTATGGTGGTGTCGAGGACCGTCGCCTTGCCCTGCGGCCCGGTTATCTCTCCCTGGTCGCCTATCTGGCCGCCGGCCTCTGCGTAAAAGGGGGTCTCCGGGCAGAAGATCGATACGCGCTCGCCCTCTTGGGCCCTTGTGGCCGCTTCCCCGTCCTGGTCCACCAGCCCTTTGATGACCGAACTGGCCCGATGGGTCTTGTAGCCAACGAATACGGTCTTGTGGCCGTCTTCGACAAGCTTCTTCACCCCGGGGGGCATGGCCGCCAGGGTCCCGCCCTTCCATGATTTCTTCGACAGGGCCCGCTGCTCCTCCATGGCTTTGGCAAAACCGTCCTGATCTATGGAGAATCCCTTTTCAAGGGCAATGTCCCGGACGATATCAACGGGAAAGCCATAGGTGTCATAAAGCTTGAAGATGAAATTCCCCGGCACAGTGCTGCCGCCGCTTTTCTGCAGCCTGCCTATCTCGCTGTTGAGGATGGCAAGGCCGTTGTCCAGGGTTTCGAGGAACCGCTCCTCCTCGTTGCTGACCACCCTGGCAAGAAGGTTTGCAGACTCGGCCAGGTGGGGATAGGCCTCCTCCATGCCCCGCAGGACTTCAGCGGTTATCTCTGCCAAAAAGGGCTGCTTCAGGCCGAGAAAGCGCCCAAAGCGCACCGCCCGCCGCATGATGCGGCGCAGGACATACCCCCGTCCCTCGTTGGAGGGCAGCATGCCGTCCGCTACCAGGAAGGCTGCGGCCCGGCTGTGGTCCGCAATAACGCGCATGGCCGTGTCGATCTTTGCATCGGCACCGTATTCTTTGCCGCTCAACCCGGCTATCCTGCCGATGAGGCCGGAAAAGAGGTCGGAATCGTAGTTGTTGTCCTTGCCCTGCAGCACGGCGGCAACGCGTTCCAGGCCCATGCCGGTATCGATGCTGGGCTTCGGCAGGGGGGTCATTTTGCCGCTTTCATCCCGGTAAAACTGCATAAATACCAGATTCCAGAGTTCAAGGTAACGGTCACAGTCACAGCCGAGGGCACAGTCCGGCCGGCCGCAGCCCACCGCAGGCCCCTGGTCGATGTGGATCTCGGAACAGGGGCCGCAGGGGCCGGTATCGCCCATGGCCCAGAAGTTTTCAGACTCTCCCAGCCGGACGATGCGGCCCTTTGGCAGATCCTCTACCTTTTCCCACAACGCAAAGGCCTCGTCGTCATCCTCGAAGACCGAGACCCAGAGCTTCTCCCTGTCAAGCCCGAGGTTTACGGTGAGAAACTCCCAGGCCATGCGGATGGCACCCTCCTTGAAATAGTCGCCAAAGGAAAAGTTGCCGAGCATCTCGAAAAAAGTGTGGTGCCGGGCTGTATAGCCGACGTTCTCCAAATCATTATGCTTGCCGCCGGCGCGGACGCAGCGCTGGCAGGTGGAGGCCCGCTTGTAATCCCTTTTTTCCTCCCCCATGAAAACCCGTTTGAACTGCACCATGCCGGAGTTGGTAAAAAGCAGGGTCGGGTCATCCTGGGGGACCAGCGATGAGCTCTCGATGATGGCGTGGTCGTGGCCGGCGAAAAAACTGAGAAACTGTGAACGGATATCGTTGCCTGTCATGGTATGTTCCTGGTTTGTTTTCTGGTAAGAGCCGAAGGGCCGTTATTTCAAATGGGGCAGCATGGCCTTAAAAGCAGGGGTGCCGGCCTGCTGCAGCAGTTCGTATACAGCCATTTCCGTGGGGCCGACGCTCATGCCCATGGCCTGCATCCGGTTCAGCGCCAGTTTGGCGTTTCTTTTTTTCCTCGACGAAACGGCATCCGCCGCGATCCACGGATGGAGGCCGGCGGCCCGGGCTCCCATGGCAGTCTGGAAGATGCAGATATGCGCTTCGGCCCCGGCGAGGAGGATGGTGTCGACGGTTCCGGGCAGCGCTTCCACCGCCTCCCGCACCGCTGCATTGGCAAAGCCGTTGAACTCGGTCTTGTCGATGGTGGGAACGCCGGCAAGAAGCTTTTCCAGTTCGGGAACAAAGGGGCCGAGCCCCTTCCGGTACTGCGTTGTCGCCAAAACAGGGATTGCAAGGGTCCGGGCACAGTGAAAAAGCAGGCTCGCATTGCGCACCACCCGGTCGGCCTTGTGGACGGCGGCCATGAGCCGTTCCTGCGGGTCAACGATCATGAGGCAGCAGCGCTGCGGTGTCAGCATGTCATGGTTTTCAGGCATGGCGCCCTCCTTGTAAGGACTGTTTTACCCGGCTCCCGAAAAGAAGCCGACCGCGGCAGCACCCCGGATGGAATGCTGAAACATTGCATAACCTTTCAATATACCGCCTACTTTTACTTTATCAAGCGCATTTTCAATGACAAAAAAAATAAGCGCGGGCCGTTTCACCGCCCGGGGCAGCAGCCCAGATTTTGCCAGCCCCGTTAGTTAGGGCTTGCCCAACAGGGAGATAATTGGCATCATTATGGGACTGGTAGAGACAGAGACGGTGGAGCGCTGTTTTCAAACAGGTCACTTTCCTGGAGGGCTTGCAGGGCATGCTACAAGAAGAGATCGTTGATTTTTTGAAAAATGTCATACCGTTCAACCTGCTTTCCGGGGAGACCCTTGGAAAAATGGCGGCTGATATTGCCATGGATTATTCCCCGCGGGGCGAGGAAATCCTCCAACAGGACGGGCCGCCGAGCGAATTTCTCGGCATCATCAAGAAGGGCGGGGTCAAGGTCTTTCAGGCACTCGACAACGACGAGGAGGTTGTCCTTGACCTGCGCGGTGAGGGGGAACACTTCGGCATGCTGTCCATCCTCAGCGGCGACCGTTCCAGGAACAACGTCGTCGCCATCGAAGACACCATCTGCTACAAGGTTCCCAGAAAAACAGTCCTTGCCCTCCTCCAGGAAAACCACGAGGTAAACCAGTATTTTATCAAGTCCTTTTTTGTCAACCTGCTAGACAAAACCTACGAGGAGACGCGCAAGGCGTACACCGGCGGGACTACCGGGGAACAGCTGCTGTTCAGCACCGCCGTCAGGGATATTGTCCGCGCCGAACCCAGAACCGTGGCGCTGGACACAACCATTCAGCAGGCCGCCGCCGACATGGCGGCCCAGCGGATCGGCTCCCTTGTCGTCGTCGACTCCGCCGGGCAGCCCCTCGGCATGGTTACCGACCGCGACTTCCGGGAAAAGGTGGTTGCCGTGGCCCGGGATGTTGCCGCCCCGGTCAGGGAGATCATGAGCGCCCCTCTTATTAGCGTTGATGCAGAGGACAACTGCTTCGAGGCTTTGATGAAAATGATCCGGCACAGGATCCACCACATCCTCATCCTGGAGAACGGCAGGCTCCTTGGCCTGCTGACCAACCACGATTTCATGCTCCTCCAGGGTTCGTCCCCCACCGTTCTCGTGAAGGAAATAGCTCACGTTAGAACAATTGCGGAGCTGCAGGGAACCGCCCCTAAATTCTATAAGGCGGTCTCCTCCCTTCTGCGCCACGGCGCCAGGCCACACAACATTACCGGGATGATCACCGAGCTCCTGGAAAAAATCTGCAACACCGTGGTCGATATCTTTGAAAAAGACAACGGCCCCGGGCCGGTGCCCTATTCCCTCTTTTTCTTCGGAGCGGGCGGCAGGCATGAACTTACCCTGAGCTTCGGCGTCGAAATGGGTATCGTCCACCAGGATGCTGCCTCGCCGGATGCGGCAAAAGAAACCGCCGCATATTTCAACCGCCTGGCGGAAACGCTGAACAGCGCCATGCAGAACTGCCGGATCAACGGCGCCGGACAGTGTCTGCAGGCTGCAAACATCCGGGCTGCATCGGCCTGGCGGGAAGGGTTTAAAAAGTGGGGCACCGGCGCCGGCACCGGCCTTGACGCCGGTTTTTTCGATATGCGGGCCGTTCGGGGCGAAAAGGCCCGGGTGGACTCCCTGCGCGAGTACCTCGAGAAACGCACAGGCCAGTCCAGGGGGCTCATGGAGGCAGTTGCCGCCGAGACGCTCCATGAACGGCCGCCCCTCGGATTTTTCAAGAATTTCGTGGTGGAAAAGGGCGGCGGGCACAAAAACGAGCTTGACCTTTACCGGCGAGGGATTCTGCCCCTTGTCGGCTGTGCCAGAATTTTCAGCCTCGCAAAGGGGGTCGCCCGCGGTTCCACCCTCGGCCGTCTCAAGGAGCTCACGTCAAGGCACGGCTTCAAGGTTGCCGAGGACATGGGCCAGGCCTTCGGCTACCTCAATTCCCAGCTCATCCGCAGCCAGCTGCACCAGGCGGAAGAAGGATTGACCCCGGACAATTTTATCAATCCCTACAGCCTCACCAACTTTGAAAGGAAGACCCTGAAGGAGTCGTTCCAGTTAACGGCCCGGCTCTACGATGAGATCGAAGGTGATTACTGGAGCGGCAAGGTGCTGCCGTGACCTCTTTTTTTCAAAAGATCCTGGGCCGGCCCCGGGCCGATTTGCCGGACTGGCTGCAAAAGCAGCAGGAATTAAGCCGGCGGCTGAACGTCAAAGAGGGCATCGAGGAAACCGAGTTCGTCGCCTTTGACACGGAGCTGACCGGCCTCGACTTCAAGCGGGACGCCATCATATCCATAGGCGCGGTGAAGCTGCGGGGCACGACGATTTACCCGGGCCGCACCTTTTACCGGCTGGTAAAGCCCGAGTGCGAGCTGAAGCACAGGAGCGTCGTGGTGCATGAAATCACCCACACCGACCTCGAATGTGCCGAGGATATGCTGAACGTTCTGGGTGATTTCGTCACCTTTATCGGCGGCGCGGTCCTCATCGGCCACTTTGTCCACATCGACCTCAACTTTGTCAACAGGCCCCTGCAGGAAGCCTTCGGCGTCTCCCTATACAACAGGGCCCTTGACACCTCGACCCTGCACGACTGGCTTGCCGCCAATGACTCGCGCTTTGCCAGGCATTACCAGGGAATGACCCTGCAGTCAGACCTCTTTTCCATGGCCAGGAAATACGGTATCGACGGAGGCAAAGCCCATAACGCCTTCAGCGATGCCTACATCACCGCCCAGCTTTTCCAGCGCTTTGTACCTTTTCTGGCCGGCTGCGGCATCAAAAACCTCAAGGAACTGCTCAAGATCGCCAGGCCCTGACCCCGGCTATTCCGGCAGGGAAAAGATGAGCTTGGCCCCCTCGCCGGGAACGCTCTCAACCCAGATCGCGCCGTTGTGATACTCTATGATACGGCGGCAGATGGCGAGGCCCAGCCCTGTCCCCGTCGGTTTACCGTTCCTGAGGTCGGTTATCTGCTTGAATTTCTCGAAGATCTTCTGCTGTTCGTCGGGATGGATACCGGGGCCGTTGTCCGCCACCTCGACCCGGATCTCCCTTCCCTTGAAATAAAGACGGACGGTTACCCTTCCCGTGTCCCGCGGGCTGAACTTGGCCGCATTGGAGAGCAGGTTGATGACTACCTGCATGATCCGGTCCCGGTCGGCAAACACCCTGATCGGAAAGGTGGGGATCATTTTGACCACGGCAACGGCATTTTCGTGGAACAGTTGGCTGGTGGCGGCAACCGACTCCTCGAG
>JAFDCC010000074.1 GCA_019312985.1 Deltaproteobacteria bacterium | reverse complement strand
TAACAGCTCGACAACAAGGACAAGCAGGACGCTGCCGGCAAGGAGTCCCTTTTCAACGCCGCTCCTGCCGAAATACAGGGCGAGGGGAAGGAGGACAGCACAGAGAAGAAGCTCCTGGCGGAAGGCCGCCTCGTGGCCAAACGCCTCCCGCAGCCCGGCCAGTGACCAGCCGAAGGCCCGGAAGAGGCGGCCCAGCCCTTTGCCGCTTTTTTTTGTCATACAATCCCCTGCCCCGGATCGGGGCTCATGGTGCAGCGGCGCCGGCCGCTCTCTCCCTACTCCTCCACCCAGGCAATGCAGTCTTCCGGGCAGAACTTGATGGCATCGTCAACGTCCTTTTCCGGGTATGCGGCTAGCTCGACGATCTCGATATAGCCGGCGTCATTGAAACGAAACACCGCGGGACATATCTCGGTGCACCCCATGCAGAGCGTGCAGGCGCCGATATCAATATCAGGTCTTTTCAATGCTCCAACCTCATGTTCTCAGTCATAAATGATGGCGGGGTAGCGTGCGAGAAGTTCCTCCGTCTCCCGGTCGAGTTCGCCGGCAACCTCGTGCACCTGGTACTCCCGCCGGCATGTGCCGCACCGTAAAAGGACCTTCCGGCAGAGCCGCAACACTTCGAGCTTCCCCTCACATTCCGGGCATTTCATTGCGAAACCTGCCCCAAAAGTCGTTTTCTGCCGGCCATCTTCTACGGCGCCAGCAGCTCTCTGCGGGTGAAAACGGAAAGAAGTTCATAGCCTGCGGCCGCCAGTGCTTCCCGGCCGCCTTCCTCCCGGTCAACGACCGTGGCGACAAGCCCGATTGCAAATCCCTGCGACCGAACGCGCTCGATGACCTGCAGCAGCGTGGAGCCGGTGGTGACCACATCCTCCAGCAGGGCGACGCTCGTGCCCGGCGCCAGGTTTCCTTTCCCCTCGATATAGTTTTCCGTGCCGTGGCCTTTCGGCTCCTTTCGCACGATAAAGGCGGGAAGCGGCCTCCCCTGGAGATAGCTCACGATGGAAACGGCCGTGACAAGCGGGTCGGCCCCGAGGGTCATGCCGCCGACGCCCCCCAATGGCGTCGGGCCGGAGATGATGAGATCGTAGAGAAGCATGCCGCAGAGATAAGCGCCCTCCGCATCGAGGGTCGTCTCCTTGCCGTCTATGTAAAAGTCGGACTCCCGGCCAGAACTGAGCCTGATCCTGCCCTCCCGGTAAGACTTCTGCAACAGGAGCTCCTTGAGCCGCTGCCGCATCTGGTTGCGGTCTTCCATGGTCATGATTTCCTTTTTCCCTGCGCCCGTGCCGGGTTCCCTTGTCGCCACCCGAACCGATCCGGCATCACGAAAAGCAGCGGCACCGGTTTGGTTTGGCGATGCATTTTTCTTCATAAAATGGTAAAGACATACACTCTTTTTGGGCGGGAGAAAAGAAAAAACTGGCGGTTCGGCGCTTTGTCTTGCAGTTTTATATAAAAATATTATAGAGTTATCCCTGGATGCAAATTTGGCGTCCGCCGGACCAGGCCAGAACCGGAGTTTCACAGGGGGTGCCGCCGCCGTATGCCGCGGGCCCCTCCCGTTTTTCAAACCATAACGGACAAAAACGATATGTGCGGCATAGTTGGCTACATCGGCACCAGGAAGGTTGTACCCATTCTCCTCGAAGGCCTCAAGCGCCTTGAATACAGGGGGTACGACTCTGCCGGCCTTGTCTACATCACGAACGGCAAACTGGTAAAGTACCGGGCCGAGGGGAAACTCAGCAGCCTTGAAAGAAACGTCGAAGCAATCCTCGGTGTCGAAAGCCACGTCGGCCTCGGCCATACCCGCTGGGCCACCCATGGCGCCCCGACCACGGCAAACGCCCACCCCCACGGCGACTGCAGCGACAACATCGTGGTGGTCCACAACGGCATCATCGAAAACTACCGGGCCCTGAAGGAGACGCTGCAGAAAAAGGGGCACGTCTTCCGCTCCGAAACCGACACCGAGGTCCTGGCCCACCTTATCGAGGAGCACCTTGAGGAGGATATCGTCCTGGCAACCCGTAAGGCCCTGAAACAGGTGCAGGGCTCGTTCGCCGTCGGCATTCTCTGGAAAGGCCGGCCGGACATCATCGTGGCGGCGAGAAGTCACAGCCCCCTCGTTCTCGGGATCCAGAACGGCGAAGGCAACCTGCTCGCCTCTGATGTTCCGGCCCTGCTCCCCTATACACGCCGGGTCGTTTTTCTCGAGGACAACGAGATCGCCGTTCTGGCAAAAGAGCGCTGGGAGGTACGCCAGATCAGCAACGGCCGGCGGGTTCAGAAGGAGGTGCAGACCGTAACCTGGAATGCCGGGATGGCGGAAAAAAGCGGCTTCAAACACTTCATGCTGAAAGAGATCTACGAGCAGCCACAGGCCCTGGTCAACACCCTGCGCGGCCGGCTGGAGCCGCAGAGCGGCCGGGTGGAACTGCCGGAGCTGGGGGAGCTGGAAACCTCCCTCAAGGAAATCAGCCGCATCGCCATCGTTGCCTGCGGCACTTCCTGGCATGCAGCCCTGGTGGCAAAGTACTGGCTCGAGGACTGGGTCGGCATCCCGGTGGAGGTGGACATCGGCTCCGAATTCCGCTACCGGCGGCTCCTGCTTGACAAAAACGTCCTGACCCTCTCCATCTCGCAGTCCGGCGAAACCGCCGACACCCTCGCCGGGACACGGCTGGCCGCCAAGCTCGGCTCCGCCATCATCACCATCTGCAACGTCGTCGGCAGCACCATGACCCGGGAGGCGGACGCGACGCTTTACACCCATGCCGGCCCGGAAATCGGGGTGGCCTCTACAAAGGCCTTCACCAGCCAGCTGGCCGCCCTCTTCCTCTTTGCCTCCTACCTGGGCCAGCTGCGCGGAACGCTGCCGGCGGACAAGGCAAGGAAACTGGGGCACGCCATTATTGAGCTTCCCACCCTGCTCGAGGAAAGCCTCGACACCATCCAGCAGAAGATAGCGGTCATTGCCGACCGCTTTTATGACAGCCGCAATTTCCTCTTTGTCGGTCGGGGGCTGAGCTTTCCCATCGCCCTGGAGGGGGCGCTGAAACTCAAGGAGATCTCCTACATCCATGCCGAGGGCTATGCGGCGGGCGAGCTGAAACACGGCCCCATCGCCCTCATCGACAAGGATATGCCCATCCTCGGCCTGGTCCCCCGGGACAGCATCTATGAAAAATCCATTTCCAACATCGAGGAAATCAGGGCCAGGCACGGCCAGCTCATCCTTATCGGCTCCGAGGGTGACCGGAACCTGAAAACCATCACCGACCATGTCCTCTTCATGCCGCAGCCGCAGACCATGGTGGCGGAACTGAACCCGATCCTTTTCACCATCCCGGCCCAGCTCCTGGCCTATGAGATCGCCACCCGCCGCGGCTGTGACGTTGACCAGCCGCGCAACCTGGCCAAGAGCGTCACCGTGGAGTAAGGCAGCGCCGCGGCCCGGCGCCCGCCCCTGAGAAAAACGGCGATCATGCTTTGCAATCAATAATCGAGGAAGAGATGGCAACACAACTGCAAACGCTTCAGAACAGGATACAAAACAAGGATTTTCTCCTAGGAATTATCGGCCTGGGCTATGTCGGCCTTCCCTTAAGCCTCACTTTTTTACGGCGGAACATCAACGTCCTCGGCTTTTATCTTGATGCTGAGAAAATCGAGATCCTCCAGGGCGGCGGCAGCTACATCAAGCACATCGGCCCCGATGAGCTGGCCGGGTTCGTCCGGCAGGGGAATTTTTCCGCCACGAGCGACTTCTC
>JAFDCC010000073.1 GCA_019312985.1 Deltaproteobacteria bacterium | reverse complement strand
GTTCCCGATGTCTTCGTCATTTTTTCTTCAGAGCCGCAATCTGCAGGCGCAGGGCATTGAGCCTTATAAAGCCCGCCGCATCCGCCTGGTTGTATACCTCGTCTTCTTCAAAGGTGGCAAAACTCTCCTGGTACAGCGACTGGTCAGACCTGCGTCCGACGGGCATGCAGCCTCCCTTGTAAAGCTTCAGCCGCACAGTGCCGCTCACCGTTTCCTGGGCCTCGTCCATGGTTTTCTGCAGCAGCCGCATTTCCGGCGAGAACCAGAAGCCGTTGTAGACCAGGTCCGCGTAGCGCGGTATGAGGCTGTCCCGGATCCGCAGAACCTCCCGGTCCATGGTGATGGTCTCGAGGTCCCGGTGGGCCGCCCGCAGAAGGGTACCTCCCGGCGTTTCATAGACGCCGCGGGACTTCATGCCGACAAAACGGTTCTCAACCATGTCAAGGCGGCCGATGCCGTTTTCGCTCCCCAGCCGGTTCAGCTCCTGAAACAGGGCCGCCGCCTCCAGGTTTGCGCCGTTGATCGCCACCGGGTTGCCCCGCACGAATTCGAGCTCCACGTAGGTGGGAGTGTCCGGCGCCTCCTCGGGCGCCTTTGTCATCTTGTACATGGCGGGGTCAGGCTCATTCCAGGGATCTTCGAGAATGCCGCCCTCAAAGCTTATGTGCAGCAGGTTCTCGTCTGAACTGTAAGGCTTCTCCTTTGTTACCGGAACCGGGATGCCGTGTTCCCTGGCATAGTTTATCAGCCTGGTGCGTGAGTTCAGATCCCACATGCGCCAGGGGGCGATGATATTCAGGCGGGGCTCGAGGGCCATGTAGGTCAGCTCGAACCGCACCTGGTCATTTCCCTTGCCCGTCGCGCCGTGGCTTACGGCATCGGCCCCCTCGGCCCGCGCAAGCTTCACCTGTTCCATGGCGATGAGCGGCCGGGCCAGCGAAGTCCCGAGAAGGTATGACCCCTCGTAAATGGCATTGGCCCGGAAGGCCGGGAAGATGAAATCTTTGACAAAGGTATCCCTGAGGTCGGCGACGACGACCTTGGCGGCCCCTGTCGCCATGCCCTTATCCCGGACCGCCTGCCAGTCCTCATCCTGGCCCAGGTCGGCGGCAAAGGCCACGACCGGGCACTGGTATTCTTCCTGCAGCCACTTCAGGATGACCGAGGTGTCGAGGCCGCCTGAATAGGCCAGTACTATCTTATTTACCGCCATGCTCCTGCTCCGATCCGTTCGTTTTTTTCCGGTTGTTCCGGTTCTGCCACAACGTTTCCTTCCTGTGCTTCACGCAATATGCTTTTCAAGGATCGCCTTGTGGATGTGCAGCTTGTTTTCCGCCTGGTCAAAGGCGACGCACTGCGGCCCCTCCAGGACTTCCGTTGAAATTTCCTCGCCGCGGTGGGCCGGCAGGCAGTGGAGCACGATGCAGTCAGGCGCCGCATAACCCAGGAGCTCCGTATCAACCTGGAATCCCTGAAAAATTTTCAGCCGCTCCTCCTGCTCGCCTTCCTGGCCCATGCTGGCCCAGACGTCGGTGTTGATCACATCGGCCCCCCTGACCGCCGCCACCGGGTCACGGACCACGCTGATCCGCCCTTCCGCCACCGTTTCCGCCTCCTGCAGAATGGTTTTCTCGGGATCATAGCCCTCCGGGCAGGCGAGGACCAGTTCAAAGCCCAGTATGGCGGCAGCCTGGACCCAGGAATTGGCCATGTTGTTGCCGTCGCCGACCCAGGCGACCTTGAGGTTCGCCAGGGTTCCCTTCTTTTCCAGAACCGTCATGATGTCGCTCAGCACCTGGCAGGGATGGAAAAGGTCCGTAAGGGCATTGATCACCGGGATCGAAGCGTAGCGGGCAAGCTCTGCCACCACGTCCTGGCCGAAGGTCCGGACCACCAGGCCGTCGACATAGCGCGACATGACCAGGGCGGTGTCCTTCAGCGGTTCGCTCCGGGCGAGCTGCGTCTCTTTTGCCGACAGGAAAATGACCTGGCCGCCCATGCCATACATGGCGGCCTCGAAGGAAACCCTGGTCCTGGTCGAGGCCTTCTCGAAGATCAGGGCAACCGTTTTGCCGGCCAGCTGCGTATGGCGCATGCCGGCGGCAGCCTCCCGTTTCAGCGCAATTGCCCTGTCAATGTAGGCAAACAGTTCCTCCCCGGAGAAGTCACTGAGGCGCAATAAATGTTTAGCCATGGCTCAACTCTCAGAAATAGTTAAGGCCCAATTTCCGTCTTAGCAGGTTCCGAGCAGAGACGAATAAATTGAGCCAAATTAAAAAATTTACCGGAAAGCAGTGGTTTTGAAAAGGTTTTTTTACCCGCAGGCGGAAATAATAGCAAGCGTTTTACGATGCCGGCCGTCCCGATGCCCGGCATGGAGTTGTTGGAAGGACCGGTCAGGCAAGCTCGGAAAAAACCGCGTCAAGCGATGCAGCGAGACTGTCAATCTGGGCCCGGCTGACGACCAGCGGCGGAATGAAGCGCAGCACCGCGTTGCCGGCAAAGTTGATGAGCACGCCCCGGTCAAAGAGCATGTTGACGATGTGCTGCCCCTGCCCGACACCGGCCTCGGTCAAGACCAGTCCCTGGAGCAGGCCGAGGCCGCGGGTTCCCGAGGCGAGGCCGGGATACTTTGCCGCCAGCCCGGCAAGGGTTGCGGCAAGATACTCCCCCTTGCTGCGCACCTCGGCGAGAAAGCCTTCGGCCAGCATGACATTCAGGACGGCGACCGCGGCGGCGGCCGCCACCGGGTTGCCGCCAAAGGTGGAGGCATGGGAGCCGACACCAAAGGCGGCGCAGATCCTGCCGGTGGTCAGCATTGCCCCCATGGGCAGGCCGTTGGCCAGGGCCTTGGCCGAGGTCAGGATGTCGGGTACCACCCCCAGCTGTTCATAAGCGAAAAGAGTGCCGGTCCGGCCGATGCCGGTCTGGACCTCGTCGAAGATAAGGAGCAGGCCGTTGTCGTCACAGAGCTGCCTGATCTCTGCCAGGTACGATCTGTCCAGGGGCCGGACGCCGCTTTCACCCTGGAGCGGCTCGCAGAGGATGGCGCAGGTCTGTGGGGAGATCAATTTTTCCAGGGCCCCGATATCGCCGAACGCTGCATGCCGGAAACCGGCCGGCAGCGGCTCGAACCCCTGGTGGAACTTCGGCTGGCCGGTGGCGGCCACAGTCGCCATGGTCCGACCGTGAAAGGAGCCCGCCAGGGAAATGATCTCGAAACGGCCTTCGCCGCTGTATTTCCGCGCCAGCTTTATGGCAGCCTCGTTGGCCTCGGCGCCGCTGTTGCCGAAGAAAACGCAGTCGGCAAAGGACCGGGCCACGAGGATCTCGGCAAGCTCCGTCTGGGGCTGGGTATGAAAGAGGTTGGAAACATGCACCAGCCTGGCCGCCTGCCGGCAGATCGCCTCCGTCACCTCGGGATGGCAATGGCCCAGGCTGCAGACCGCGATGCCCGCCAGAAAATCCAGATACTTCCGCCCGTCGGCATCCTCGAGTTCACACCCCGCTCCCTTGACGAGAACGGCCGGGAACCTGTTGTAGGTCGGCATAAACACCCTGTTGCTCCTCTCGATCCAGCTGCTGTTGCCCCGGTTCATAAAACGATCTCCGTCCCTACCCCCTGGTCGGTAAACATTTCCAGCAGAACGGCGTGCTCCACCCGGCCGTCAACGATGTGGGTCTTTGCCACCCCCGCCGCAAGGGCGGCCAGGCAGCATTTGACCTTGGGGATCATGCCGCCGGCAATCGCCCCTGAGGCCAGGAGCGCGTCTGCCTCGCCGCTGCTGATGGAGCCAAGCAGCCGGGAGTTTTTGTCCAGCACCCCCTCGACATCGGTGAGGAGGATCAGCTTTGCCGCCTTGAGATGGGCTGCCACCGCCCCGGCAACCAAATCCGCATTGATGTTGTAGGAGAAGTTGTCATCTCCCACCCCGACCGGGGCAATAACCGGGATAAAGTCCCGCACCTCGATGGTCTGCAGAATATCGGGGTTGACCTGCGTCACTTCCCCGACCCGGCCGAGATCGATCAGCTCGGGCGGAGCGTCCTCGGCCTGGCTTTTGCGGACGGTCATCTTTTTCGCCCGGATAAGGTCGCCGTCCCGGCCGGAGAGTCCCACCGCCTTGCCGCCATGGTGGTTGATCAACCCGACAATTTCCTTGTTGACCTTGCCCACCAGCACCATTTCCACGACATCCATGGTTTCGGTGTCAGTCACCCGCATGCCCTCGACGTAGTTCGTCTTGATCTGCATGCGCGTGAGCACCTCGTTGATCTGGGGGCCGCCGCCATGAACGATCACCGGGTTTATACCGATGTACTTCATCAGGATGATGTCGAGGGCGAAGTTTTTTTTCAGTTCCTCGTCCACCATGGCGTGGCCGCCGTATTTGATCACCACCGTCTTGTTGTAAAAGCCCCGGATGTAGGGTAAGGCCTCAATAAGGATCTTTGCTTTCTCTATGCATTCTCTCATACCGCTCACCGTTTCTTCCGCACCAGTAACAGCCGCTCTTTTTGCCAGCCACCTATCTTAATGATTCCTTGATGTTATGTAAAGGCATCTTTGCCGGGCCCACCGCTGCCGCCACTTTACAATCTCTTCAACACGAAGTATGATCTGCGCCAGGATTTTATTCATTCGTAAAAAACAGGTGCACCGCGAAACAGACCAGGTAACCGACATGCAGACTCTTACACGGCTCCTGCCCCTTGTCATGTTTTTTGCCTTCACCTTCCTCCCACTCCTGCAGGCCCGAGGCGAGGAAGAAACGGCCGGCGTCACGCCGATCCAGATCGAGGCGGACCGCATGGAGACCTCGCGCCAGGGCGGCCGGGTCGTGTTCACGGGCAACATTACGGCCAGGCAAGGAAGCCTCGCCATCTATGCCGATAAAATGACGGTGGTCTACGCTGCAGCCTCACCCGGAGCGGGGACCGCCGCGGAAGGGGAAATGAAGCTGATCTCAAAAATTGAAAAGCTCGAGGCCCGGGGCAATGTGAAGATTGTCCAGGAGGGCTGGATTGCCACCGGCGACTCCATGGACTACAACGCCGCCGACCGGGTCGCCACCCTGACCGGTAATGCCAGGGCCTGGCAGGACAAGAACGTGGTGAGCGGGGAAACAATTGTCCTGTACCTCGATGAGGGGAAAAGCGTGGTGCAGAAAAGCAGCCGGGAAGGGGAACGGGTCAAGGCCCTCATTTATCCCTCCGGCGCGGAAAAAAGCGGCGGCGCCCGTTAGGGCCGCCGGAAAGGCCTGCAGCTGGAGCGATCATGGCACTTCTGGAAGCCCGGGAAGTAGTGAAACAGTACCACAACCGCAGGGTGGTTGACGGGGTCAGCCTCCGGGTCGAAAACGGTTCCGTCGTCGGTCTGCTCGGCCCAAACGGCGCCGGCAAGACCACCTCCTTTTACATGATTGCCGGCTTTGTCCGGCCGAAGTCGGGCCGGGTCCTTCTTGACGGCATGGACATAACGAACCTGCCGATCCACCAGCGGGCCCGTAAAGGGATTTCCTACCTTGCCCAGGAGCCCTCGGTCTTCAAAAAACTGACCGTGGCGGAGAATATCCGCATCGTCCTCGAACCCCTGGGCCTGGAGGACGATGAGATCACCTACCGGATCAACACCCTGCTGGAGGACATGAAGATAGAGGCACTGGCCGGAAGCAAGGCTCACACCCTTTCCGGGGGCGAAAGGCGCCGGGTCGAGATCATGCGGGCCCTGGCCATCAAGCCGCGCTTCATCCTGCTTGATGAGCCCTTTGCCGGCATCGACCCCCTCTCGGTGGCAGACCTGCAGCAGATTATCATCGACCTGAAAAACAAGGGCCTGGGAGTCCTCATCTCGGACCATAACGTGCGTGAAACACTTTCGGTGTGCGACCACGCCTATATTATAAGCAGCGGAAGGATTTTAACCGAGGGCAATGCCGAGGAAGTGGTCAAAAATGAAGCGGCGAAAAAAATCTATCTAGGAGAAAGTTTCTCAATATGATATATTGTTACCTGCATGCAAAAAAGGTACCAGCTTTTTCTGTGCGCAGAAATGTTTTGTTTTCAGGGATACGGTTCAGGAAAAACGATCAATAGAATTACCAGGGTAAAACCCGTTCCGGCCAGGAAAAAGACTGCTATCCGATATGCCTCTTGCCTTAAAACAGCAACTCAAGCTTACCCAACAGCTGCTGATGACGCCGCAGCTGCAGCAGGCCATCAAGCTGCTGCAGCTTTCCCGGCTTGAGCTCGCCGATACCATCCGCCAGGAAATTGAGCAGAACCCGCTGCTTGAGGAGATCAACCCGGGGGATACCGATTATGAAATACACCCCGAATCGCTCTCTGCCACGGAGGCCGTCCCGGAGATCGCCGAACCGGAAAAAACCGGCGAAGTCAACATGGACAACGTCTCC